>DATLUO010000132.1 GCA_035533075.1 Pirellulales bacterium
TTCAGGGTTCAGGGTTCAGGGTTCAGGGTTCAGGGTTCAGGGTTCAGGGTTCAGGGTTCAGTGTTCAGGGTTCAGGGTTCAGGGTTCAGGGTTCAGGGTTCAGGGTTCAGGGTTCAGGGTTCAGGGTTCAGGGTTCGTTGCCTTCACACTCCATCCGTCACTCAAATCCTGAACCTGAACGCTATGCACTACACATTGCTCGTTCTTTTCGCATTTCATCCTTCACTCAGATCCTGAACCCTGAACCCTGAACCCTTTCTGAACCCTGAACCCTACGTTATCCATCCGCCAAAAAATCCGGAGCCCCGCCGCTGTGTCGAGACCGGCGCGTCGAGCCGTCCGAGCACCAGCGGCTCGCTGGCAAACACGTGAAAGCCGGCGTCGATCATGGCCCACACCGCCACATAGCAACCTAGCCAGTCCGGCTCAACGTGCAAGACGCGGTTGCCGCCTCCCTCTTCGAAACTCTTGCGGTCGACCGGCAGGCGGATCAAGGCCGAAAGCTGCCGCGGGTCTTCGCCGCGGCGGGGCAGGTTGCGGCACAAGGTCACAATGCACTGCTCGCTGAACCGCGGTTCGGGCCACTGCCAGCAGACCCGAAACGTGCCGTTGTTGCCGGGCTCGTGCGTCAACGCCTTGCGGGCCACTGGCGGCGCCAGGCCAAGCTGCTGCGAGGCCAGCAGCTCGCCGGCAATCCACTCTTCGATCTGCCGCCGGTAGTCGCCGAACTCCTTGGGATGCTTTCGCAGCACGCGGGCGTCGAAGGCCTCGCGAAAACCGGCCAGGTCGTTGTGCTTCAACGTTCCCAACAAGTGCCGCAGCACGCGCAGTTCGGCGAGCGCCCCTTTGGCCACGCGGGCCATTTCGCCGGGCAAGGGGTATCCGGCCAGGCAATCTTCGGCCGCCAGCTCCGCGAGCTTCATTTTGTCGCCGGCCGCCTGCGACGCTTTCATCTGTTCGAGCACCGCCTGCCGCTGATGGGCGGCCTTGTAGACCTTTCGCCAGGCGTCGGCGTCGTGGCACTCGGCCAGCAGCGAGTTGTTCCATGTCTTCAGCAGCCGCGCATCCTGCTGCGGGGCCTGCTCGATCGGGTAGTCGGGCGGAATCTGTTTGAGAATGTGCAGCACGGCGGCCCGCTCGGCGGCCAGCACCGCGCGCGAGCGAGTGTGCGATGAAGCCAGTCCTTTGGCCTCGAGCTGCTCCATGCGTTCCCAGGCGGCCGCCACCGCCAGATCGGACACCGGCTCTTGCAGCACGCGCTTCAAATGGGCCAGCGCGTGAAGCCGGTCGTGGGCCAACTTGAGACGGGATGCCATCCGCAGCCCGTAGCCGGCCGGCAAGCTGCCCGACGCGTGAAACAGGGCTTCTTCCGTGGTCATGCTCTGCGGCTGGGCGGCGAGCCGCTCCAATTCGGCCACCACCTCCAGGCGTTTCTTGGCGGCCACCACCCGCGGCCGCTCGGACTCTGCCTTCTTCCAGCCGGCGAAGGTCGGCTCGTTCCAGGCGCCGACCAGCGCGGCATCCGTGGTCTCGCTCAGCGTCGTTGGCACAGCGGCCAGCGCACTCCAGGCCCGTTCGCGCTGAAGACCGCGCTCCACCTGCGGGCGATGCGGCTCGGCCTCCGGATGGCCGCCCGCCGCCACGAGCTTGTGCCACGTCGCCTCCAGTGCGGCCGCGTCGCAATCGGCTTGCTTCAGCAGAGCGAGCACCGAGTCGCAAAGCTGGTTCCGCTCGCGCCAAGACTTGACTTCCGTCTCGAAGCGCCCGGCGCTCTTTCGGCCTTGCAAGAGCCTGGCGTGCGCGTCCCATTCGCGCACGAACTCTCGCCACTGGCGGGCCTGGCGGTGGCGGTCGAGTTGGTCGATAACGGGCACCAACTGCTGTGCGAGCTTGGCGACCGCGACGGCCGCATGCGCTCGCGGGAAATCGTCGAGCAGCTTCGGATCGTAAAGCCGCTGCATGGCTCGTTCGTCGCCCGACGCGACCGCCCGTTCCAACTCCTCCAGCCGTTTGACGCGCTCCTGGGCGTTGCGGATGCGCGGTTGCAAGGCCGGCGGAGCGGCCGACGGCGGCTTGCGGCTGCGAGTGACCAGCGCCACGGCGGCGTCGAAGTCGCGCGCGTTCAAGAGCGACTCGACCTTGGCGTAGGAGAACAGCACCTCGTCGAGCCGCGGCACCTGGTCGAGGTGTACCCGCCGCAGCGCGACCAGCTCTTCGCAAAGCCGCGGCACGTCCGCATCGCCGGAACGCTTGAGCGCCTTCATCAGCTCCGAGTGTGCCGGGTCGTCGAGGTCTTCGCGGCGAAAGAGCAGCTTGTCATATTGGTTCTTCTCGACGAACCGCTGCCACAGTTCGGGCGCGGCGGCCAATGCCCGCAACGCCGCCAGGATGAACAGCGCCGAGTAGTGGTCGAGGTGCAACGAGAGCGGCGTATCGTGATTGCGTTCCGGGTGCTGATAGGGATCGACGCCGATCTCCAGGTTCTTGCGGCCCACGAGTGCGGGCACGCACATGCAATCGTAGTCGACCAGTTTCAACTGGCCGGTGGTGGTCACCATGATGTTGGCGTGCTGCAAATCGCCGTGGGCAATGTTGGCGGCGGCAAGCTGCTCGACGGCCTGCACCCACTGCTCGCAAGCCTGCTGCAAGGCGGGGCGGTTCTTGTCGCGGCACTGCCGGCCAGTCCATTTGAGCAGCGTTTCGCCGGGCACCCATTCCATGGTGACCAGCGGATAGTATTTGCCGTCGCTGGCCGAGCGGATTCCGCCGTCCGCGTAGGTGAAACCGACCAGCGGGCCGATGTGTCGGCCTTGCAGATAAGCGGCGATGGCGTTGTAGCGTTCCCGCCGCTCGGAGGCCGCGCTGGTGAAGACGCGGATGGCCATCGAGCCGCGGCCATTGGGGAACGTGCCCTTATAGACGGTGGCGAAGGCCCCGGACCACGCTCGTGGCTGTTTGCAGTCGTCTTTCTCGATGGCCAGCCGCCTCAGCTCGGCATCGCGGAACGCATGCTGCGGGTTTTGCAGCATGGTGCTGAAGTGCGAAGCCAGCGGCCAGGAAAGGGCGGACATTAGACGTAGGCGGTAGACGGTAGACGAGGGCGGTGGTGGCGATCTAGTCTTC
Source organism: Pirellulales bacterium (assembly GCA_035533075.1). Classification (NCBI taxonomy): domain Bacteria; kingdom Pseudomonadati; phylum Planctomycetota; class Planctomycetia; order Pirellulales; species Pirellulales bacterium. The sequence goes on from DATLUO010000132.1 coordinate 3,124, forward strand.
GGTTTTGACGCTCGAACCCGCGGTGCCTCGGACGAACGTCAAAACACGGATACCCACATTCTATGCGAGAACCAGGCAGCCGTTCACGCGCGTCACCCATAATGGTGGATCGAACGCGCGGCGGCACTCGCTCTGTGGCTCGGGGCGGATGCCGCACAGAGGGCCTTGGATTATTCGACGAATGAGCGGGGCGCTAGCTCAATACCGGATACCCGTTCATGTGCAACAGCCACAACAGCGGTTCCAGCAGGCCGACGGGGGCGATCGTGCGGCGGGTCAGGTCGCGCTCGCCCAGACCGTCCAGACCCACGGGCGTGAGCGGAAAGAACAAAAACCGCCCGCCAAACAGGTCGTCGATCTGCCGCTCGATCTGCCAGCCGGGCCAAACGGTGTCTCTCAACTGGCTCATCAGCTTCGAGCGTGCTTCGATATTGCGCACGCTGTGGGTCCAGTCCAACTCCGCCAGGTCGCGATAAAACTTTTCCACCGCCCCGCCGCCGTGCGGGTCGGCGTAGGGCTGAGCCACCATCAGATCGAGCTTCGAGACGCACAGCGCGATCGGCACGTGTACCTGCCGCCCCGCCCGAATGCCCTTGATCCGCCGCAGGTCTTCGCGAAAGCCGGCCAAGGCCTGCGACTGCGTCTCGCTCGGCTCGGTCGGGTCGAGAAAGAAGAAGAAACCGTCGCCGTCGAGTGCCCGCTGCCGCTGCCGGTCTTCGATCGTCTGGCTGCGGATCACTTCGCCCGAATAGTCGAAAATGTTCACCAGCACGTTGGAAGCCCCGAAACGGTCGTGATCGAGAAAGTTGAAGATCAGCGGATGCGGAATTCGGCCGACCTGCGTGGCCATCGGACCGAGCTTCTTGTTGAGAATCTCATCGACCACGATGTCGAAGTCGTCGGAGCTGGTGGAGCGGATGCGCTCGAACTGGATGACGTCGGGATAGTTGCCGCGGTTCAGCTCGCGATAGACCATCGCCAGCCAGTGCGTCTTGCCCGCCTGCGGAATGCCCAGCGTCGGAAAGCATAGCTTGACGTTCTCGCGATACATGGCCGAGAAGGTGAAATCGCACTCTTCGTAGGGATGCTCGGAAATCACGTTCTTGCAACGCACCATTTCCAAGCCCGGATGCGGACCCTCGCCCATCGGCTCGAAGGTCCCCTGTCCCAGGCAAAGCGGGCAGGTCTCCCGCGTCCTTTGCTCGCGGCTGCGCGTGCCGCGTTTGAACAGCAAACCGCCCGCGCTCGCCAGGCTCAGCAGGCCGAAGCCCAGCCCGCCGCGGATCCATTGCTTCTGCTTCAAGTAAGTGTCTCGCTCGGCCGCGTATTGGGCGATTTCGGCACGGGCGGATTCGAGTTGCTTGGCATCCTCTTCGAGCCGCTTGAAGACGGCCGTCTGCGCGGCCGACTCGACGGCCAACCGGGCGACCAACTGCTCTTCGCGCTGGGCCTGCTCGACCAGCGCTGCCAGCGACGCACCGGCCGATTGCGACTTTTGCCACTGGCCCAGCGCGGCCGCGAACTGCGTCTCGGCCGCTCTCTTGTCGGCCACGGTTTGGGCGAGTTGTGCGTCCGCCGTTTTGTTGTCGGCCACGAATGTCTCGCGGGGCGACGTCTCGGCGCCCATGCCCGCCTGCAATAGCCACTGATAGACACGATCGCCCAGCACGAACGTGGTCAGCGTCACCAGGGCCAGCGTCACCAACAGGCCGGTGAGAAATTTCGACAGCCCGAGCGCACGCGCACGTCCGCCAAACAACCAGCGTCGCAGCTCGTGGCGGCGCTCGTGAAGCGTGACCGCGGCCAGGCTGGCTACGGCGACCAGCCCGAACAGCCAGAACCAGCGGTTGTCGACGCTCAGCAAGGAGGCCATTTGCCCGGCGATTCGCTGGCTGGCCTTCACTTCGTAAAGCTCGAGTCGTTCGTGGTAGAGGTCGGCCCGGACCTTGCGCCAGTCGTCGACCACCTGTTTTCGCCGCTCCGAGGCGTCGTCGGCCGACCGCTCGAGAGCCGCAATGACGGGCGTGCCTCCTTTCTCGACAATTTCCACCAAGGCCCGCTGCTCGTCGCCCGAAAGCGTGCGCAGCAGCCTCGCGATTCCGCCCCGGCTCGTGCCCGATGTCAGCCGCTCTCGCTGCTGCTGTCGAATTGCGATGTCCTCCTGTGCCTGGAGTTGGCCCACCACGGCTTCGACGTAGTGGTCGGCCAGTTCGACGGCATCGGCGCGGGGCTGGCCGCTCGTGGCCGGTCCCACGAGGCCATCGGCGGCGATTACCTGGGCGTGACCGCAGAGCAGCGTGGCCGTGACCGACAGCACAACGAGCGCGCGGCAAGCGGGTTTCTGCAAAAAGACGGTCACGGGTGTCGGGCGCGGCATAGAGCGTTGTGCTGGGACGGTTGGGGCGGTTGAGCGGCTTACGTCATCTTAGACGAAACGAACGTAGGGTGGGACCAGCGAGCTTGCGAGCGCCGGCCCACCGTGAACGACGCCGCGCTGAGGGTGGGCCGGCGCTCGCAAGCTCGCTGGTCCCACCCTACAGTCAGTTTTGACGATACTCGGTGGAATCCCCACCGTCAAAAAGTACACGTCAGTTGCAATCCGCGGCATCGCCAAATACTCTGGAACGCATCTCGTAATGGTGGCTCACTCTTTTTCGAAGGGAACCGTGATGATGCGCGCGTCTTGGCTCCGCGCACGGCAGTGGCATTGCTTCTTCGGGGCGGTTGTCGTCCTGTCATTGGCCTGCGCCGCCGCGCCGCCAGCCTGCGCCGCTGCGCCGCCCTTCGACGTCAATGTGCTCGACAAAGAATTCTCCAACGCCGCGCGCGACAACCCGAAGTTGCGGGGAGCCTGGATCGACGTCGAATACGAGCCGAACGCCGACGAAGCCTTGCCCGGCAAGTTCACGGTCCGCCGCGTGCTCGACACCGACCGCGCCGCGTCGCAACGTGTCGAGATCGACCGGCTGGTTCATGCCTGGCTATCGGGCGCGAACTACGAGCTGAAGCCGCGGGCCGACCGACTCTATCCGTTCTCCCGATTGCTGGCCGATCTGGAAGTGGCGATCGAGACCGACGCCACGCTGAGCGGATGTCAAATCAGCGGCGGCTATTATGCGGCCGATCCGAACGAGCCGGGGGCGCTCAATCTCGTGCTCCGCGGGCGGATGGCCCGTGAAGACCAGGACGTGGCCATCGAGGGCCTGTGCGGCCGGCTGATGCGGCGCGATCCGGCGTGGGTCAAGCCCGGCGCCGGCAAGCGAGGCGAAGCCGCGGAGGTGCCGCTGGCGATTACGCCGAAGACCACGGAATTGACGGTCGTCGGGCCGTCGGAAGCCAACGGCCGCTGGTTTTATGCCGCCGGCTTGCGGCATTTCTGGAAGCTCGACTATGCCCGTGCCGCACATGCCTTTCACCAGGCCACGCTCGAATCGCCGCGCAAGCTGCAATATCACTATTGGTGGATCGTCTCCGACCTGGCCCAAGGCAAGGGCCAGCTCGCCCGCCGCCGCATGGACATGGTGGTCCGCCGCTTTCGCGACGAAGACTTCGATCACCAATCTCCCGAATACCGCCTGGTCGTGCGGTCGCTGGAACGGGTGCAAGGGCCCTTGCGTACGGCCCTGCAGCGTTTGGAGACGCAGGCCCTGTTCGGCAACTCGCAGCTTGGCGCGAACTATTGATCCGTCGATGGCCGGCAACTCGATATCCGGCTAAGGCACCTCCGTTAACAGCGCCACGGGAAACTCCCGAAAGAGCGTCGCCACGGCGATGCGGTTGCCCTCGGCGGGAATCCGCCGGCCCGTAAACAGGTTTCGCCAACCGCTCGGCGCCGGAGGCAAAGAAAGCTCGGTGTCGCCCCACACGCTCGCCTCCCACATCGGCTGCCCGTCCGCTTGCAGCGGCAACACGAGGCGCGGCACCACCACCACCGCCGCCCGGCTGCCGTGAACGCGGGCAAAGGCACACACGTGCTCCGCCGCCGCACCAGTAACTTCCAGCGGCACATAGTCGCCGGTTTGAAACAGTTCCGCGTGCTCACGGCGAAAGTTCAAGGCCCGGTACGTGACGTAAAGCTTGATCCGGCCGTCGCGCCAATTCTCCAGCAGCGAACCGGCCAATGCCGCCGGATCGCCTTCGGCCCGCGACTTCAATTCCCCCAGCAGCTTGCGGCGAAGAGCGAAATCGACCGGGCGGCGGTTATCGGGGTCGACCAGGCTGAAATCCCACAGCTCGGTCCCCTGATAAAAGTCGGGCACTCCTGGCGAAGCGATCTTCAGCAGCAGTTGGGCCAGCGAGTTGTGCATGCCCGCCACGGCCAGCGGCCGGTGCAATTGCTCGAAGTCGTCCAAGAACTCCGGCGAGCGCAGACGGTCGAGCGCCGCCGACACGAAGTTGTCGACCGCGCCCTCCCAGTCTTCATACGGGTTGGTCCAGCTTGTGTTCGCCTTGGCTTCCTTCATCGCCTTCGACATATACTGTCGAATGCGATCGACGAACGTCTGCCAGTCCCCCTGCTTCGCGTCGAGCGGCCAGGCGCCCACCAGCGTCTGGTAGAGCAAGTATTCCTCGTTGGGGCTGGGGGCCTCATAGCCGTCGACTTCGGTCTTGTGAGGCAAGTTCAGCTTGTGCCAGCGCGCGATCGCCGCCTCCCATTCGTCCGGGCACTGCGACAACAGGTTGATCCGTGCCCGAACGTCTTCGCTGCGCTTGGTGTCGTGCGTGCTGCTGGCCAGCATGGTGTGCGGCCATTCTTCCAGCCGTTGACGATTGCGGCGGTGGAATTGCTCGAGGCCCGTGCCGACGTGTTCGGGGTCGCCACCCACATCGTCCAGCGACAAGAGCGGGTAGTCGCGATAGAAGGCGGTGTCTTCGATGCCCTTGGCGGTGACCGGCCCGGTGAGCTGCTGGAAACGGAGCACGAACTCGCGTCGTTCGTCGCGCTGCGCTTCGGTGAGGTGCGGCGGACCGTCCAAGAGCAGCACGGAGCCGACGAAATTGAACACCGAAGCGTCGATTTCGGGGTTGCGGCGCTTGGCGACCCGCAGGGCCGACGCGATGCGGCGGCGATCTTCGTCGCTCACCGGTTCGCTGCCCGGCCGCACGTAGGTGCGATAGACCGGAAAGCAGGCGATCGTTTCCAGCAGGGCGTTGTGCAGCGTCGAGAAAGTGAAGTCGCGCGAATCGCGATGACTTTCCGAAATCCGGTCGAGCCGCCGCGAGAGCACGTGCAGCTCGCTCGACATCGACCGCTCCAGGATCACCTTCTTGCTTTCGTAGGCCACTTCGCGAAAGCGGCGGCTCTGGCCCGTGAAGCGGACATATAAGCTGCGCATCGCGCTCGCGTTTCGGCCTTCGACGAACAGGCCGTTGAGCAGGTTCAAGAAGTCGTAGCCGGTGGTTCCCGCCACGGCCCAACTGGCCGGCAAGGCTTCGTCATAGCCCAGGATCTTCTCGGCCACGACGTAGAGCGGCACCCTGGTGTAAGGAGCCGTTTGCGCGGAAGCCTCTTCGCCGGCATGTCGCGCTTCCGGTAAAAGATTCCTGACACCTGTTTCGGCGACCATCTGGCGGTATTCGTCTTGCAGGGCGGCGAAGTAGCGCTCGGGATCGAGCAGCCCGTCGGGGTGGTCGATGCGCAGGCCGGTCACCCAGCCCGCTTTGAGGAAGCGAAAAACGAGTTCATGAACCGTGCGAAACACCGCCGGCAGTTCCACCCGGATCGCCGCCAGCTCCTTGACGTCGAAAAACCGGCGGTAGTTGATTTCGTCGGCCGCCACGCGCCAATAGGCCAGCCGATAGGCCTGCTTGTCCAAAAGTTGCTCCAGGCGGTCGAAGCTGCTCGGCTCACCCGGCCGCCCGTTGAACTCCCGGATGGCCAGGTCGAGCGCCGCCTTGATCGAGGGCGAGCCGGCGACGAGCGCGGCGGTCCGCCGGGGCACGACGTCGCGCTCGAGCTGCCGCTGATGGACTTTTTCGGGGTCGGTGTCCGAAAGCGACGGCAAGTTGCGAAGCGAAAGGATGACGCTCTCCAACTCCAGCCACTGGGAGTCGTCGTGAGCAAGCTGCCCCACCAGATGCTGCTGCAGTAATTCGAGCACCTGCGTCCAGGTGTGCAGTGCCAGCGGGTAACGGCGATCGTCGTACCGCAGGTAGAACGCTCCCTCTTCGTAGGCGAGCTGTAGGTGCTGGCTCTCCAGCGCCTTGCCGTATTGCTCGCCCAAGAACGGCAGCAGCACTTTGTTCTGAAGCTCCGGCTTGGGCGGATTGAAGTCGATGTCGAAGAACGAAGCGTAGGGCGACGCGGGACCATTCTCGAGCACGTCTTGCCAGAGTCGGTTGTTGGGGTCGTCGATGCCCATGTGGTTCGGCACCACGTCCAACAGCAGGCCCATGCGGCGGTCGATCAGATCGGTTGCAAACCGGCGGAAATCGTCTTCCGAACCAAAGTCGGGGCTGATCGTGCTGTGATCGACGACATCGTAACCGTGCGTGCTGGCCTTGCACGCGCGGAACACCGGCGAGGCGTAGGCGTCGGAGACGCCCAAGTCGTCGAGATAGCCGACGAGCTCACGGGCGTCGGCAAAGCCAAAGTGTACGTTGAATTGCAGCCGGTAGGTTGCCACCGGCACGCGTCCAGTCCGCTGCATCTGTGTTCTCGAAATGTCGAAGCTGGCTCTGAAACTGCGCGATCGTCTGCCGCGCTGGTCCGCCAGGCGTCAGGCATCAGGCATCAGGTATCAGGCATCAGGTATCAGGTATCAGGTATCAGGCATCAGGTATCAGGCATCAGGTATCAGGCATCAGGTATCAGGCATCAGGTATCAGGTGCAGAAGCACGAATACCTAAAGCGTAACTTCTGAACCCTGAACCCTGAACCCTGAACCCTGAACCCTGAACCCTGAACCCTGAACCCTGAACCCTGAACCCTGAACCCTGAACCCTGAACCCTGAACCCTGAACCCTGAACCCTGAACCCTGAACCCTGAACCCTGAATTG
>DATLUO010000133.1 GCA_035533075.1 Pirellulales bacterium
CCTCACCGGGGCATCGCTTAGGCTCTGCCCCAGCCACCGCGCTTTTTCGGGGATGCAACGCTGCATTATGGGCCGCGTGACGTATCGCTGCCGAACAGCCGGCCGCAGGCGCGGCGAATGCGGCGCGATTCGGCTATCAGCGAGGGGCCGGGGTCGGACCAGCGAAAAAAGGGGAGCGTCTGCCGGTGACCGAGGCTCCTCAGCCACGCCAGTAAGGTGAGTTCCCCGTTGCGATGCAGCTCGCGAAAGGCCTTGAAATCTTCCAGCGGATACCAGAGCCGCACGCCGCTCCGAAAGTTGGCGAGCCGCGGCGGCCGGCGACCGAGGACCCGCTCGTAAACGAACCAGGCCAGATCGAAGCCGCAGTCGGCCAGCAGTCCGTTGGCGGCGGTGAACCGGGCGTTGCACTCGATCAGCTTCAACCGGCCGTCTCGGTCGTCGAGCTTGAACTCCACGTTGGCCAGACCCTGCAGGCCGACGTGGCGGAAAAGCCGCAACGCCAACTCGCGGATCTCCGGCACGTGATCGGTAATGTGGTAGCAAGCCGCGCCCATGCCGGCGGGCCAGCGGCGGATGATCCGCTTGGTGAAATCGAACAGCGGTCCGCCCGTCTCGTCGAGATAGGTGTAGTAGCTGCAGAGCCGGCTGTCGGGACCGCCGATCCGCTCGACAAGGAGCATTTCGATCTGCGCGTCGCAGACGGTGCGAAAGGCCTGCGCGAGCTCGTCGTGATTCTCGGCGACGAGGAATTTTCGCCCAAAGCGTTCTTCGAAGACGTGCGAGAGTTGAGGCTTGACGATCAGCGGAAACACGAGCTCGTGGCGGATGTTCTCCAGCTCCGCCAGCGTTTGGGCGGTCCAGAACCGCGGCGTGGGTACGCCCGCCGCCACCGCGGCCTGGTAGGTGCCAAGCTTGTTCAGCATGGCCGCCTGGGCCTGCGGATTGGAGATATCCAGAAGGAACTTTTCCGCCAGCAGGGGGCGATGGTCGAGGATCAGTTTGATGGCCGCATCGCTGGCCGCCAACAGCACGCTGCCGCGCCAGGCATCGGACTCAGGACCCGTCAACCACTGCTCCCACGATTGAGGTGATGCGCCGGCCTCGGCCAGCCAGCGGGCATAGCGGGAACGGCACACGGGTGCGCCCGGCTCGTTGACGGCGCAGACCGGTATGCCTCGACGACCCAATGAGCGCGCGATCGACAGCGCATTCGCCCCGCCGCCGACCACGATCACCGGCGGCCGAGCGACCGTCTGGCACGGAGGGCGTGGAATGGCGCGGCGCGTTTCTCGTTGATCGGCGAGAGAGATCGACATTTTGGATTTTGGATTTTCGATTTTGGATTACGCGCCCGCATGGACGCATTCGCGATCGGCAAGACACGCACAAGGCTGTCGCTGAAGCAGGTGGTTCAGGATGTCAACGGCGATGGCGCTCGGCCCGCCCTGGCGGTGATAATGATAGTACAGGCCGGGAGTGGTATTCACTTCCAACACGACGCCGCCAACGTCGGCCAGCGGGCGAGCGGGATCGGGGGTGATGATGTCGACGCCGGCCAGCCGAGCGCCCACGGCGCGGGCGGCATGCGCGCCCGCCTCAATCACCGCCGGGCATAAGACGTGCCCGGCCGCCGAGTTCTCGTCGGCGGAGTTCTCGTTGACCGCCGTTTTGAGACGCACGCGACGACCCGCGGCCGGCACCGAAGCCACGCTCAGACCCTGAACGGCAAGCGTGTGCCGCATGTCGAGATCGCAGGTGATCAACGTCTGTGCCGCCCGCGCACCGTCGGCAAGCCGCGAGCGATTGAGCCGCTTGACCAGTGCCCGCACGCTCGACCGGCCATCGCCCGTGACGGCGGGCGGCCGCCGCAAGACCGCTTCGAGCAGCACGCCGTCGAAGTAGAGCAGGCGATAGTTGTCGCCCTCGATTTGCTCTTCGATGCAAAGCTCGCGGCCGTGCATGGCGGCCCGAGCGGCGGCCCACCTGAGCTGACGTACTTGACGAACGTGGGTGGTGACGCCTGCTCCGGCTCCGGTGCCCGCAGCCGGCTTGACGACGCAGTTGCCGGCAATCTGGGCCAGAAAATCGGCCGCCACGTCGAGCGAAGATAAGTTGAATTGCCGGCAGCGCGGCACGGGCAGTTGCTCGGCCGCCAAGAGCCCGAGCACCATCGGCTTATTGCCGGCACGATGGAGGGTGCCCTCGTCGTCGGCCTCCGTCCAGTTCTGTTTGACGCGCGTCACGAACCCCGGCAAACCTATCCGCAGGCTTCCATCGGGCAGCGAATCAGTTTCGGCGCCGATCGCCGCAGCCGCTTGCCGCCAAACGGTTTGGTAGAAACTCGCCCGATGCGCCTCCATACGCCGCACCGCGCCGCTACGGCGGCGAAGCCTTTCGAGCGCCCACCAGACGGCCGCAACCGGCCTCAACGCGATTGAATAGCATTCCATTGTTTAACCCTCAACTCTCCAAAGCCGTCACGAGATGCATTACCGCGGTTTCATCGTCCGCGATCGGGCAGCCGTGTTCGAGCAATAAGCGGTCGACCCATTCGTTTGAGAACTCGCCGCGCCCCACGGCGGCCAGGTAGGCCGCGTTGCGGGCATCGTGCTCGTCGAGCCGCAGCAACACCTCTTCGATAATGTCTTGAGGCACGACCACAATCCCGGTCGCGTCGGCCACAATCGCGTCGCCCGGACTGACGACCGTGCCGCCGCAGACCACCGGGTAATTGATTTCTCCGGGGCCGCGATGAAGCGGCCCGACGGGCGTGGTGCCGCGCGCGAAAACGGGGAAGTCGAGATCGAGGATGCCCGGCAGGTCGCGAATCAGGCCGTCCACAATGAACCCGGCCAGCCGGCGATGCCGGGCCTTGGTGCAGATGATGTCGCCGAGCACCGCGTTCATTGTCGAAGCACGGGCATCGATGACCACCACTTCGCCCGGCCGGGCCACGTCGAGCGCCTTGTGGACCATCAGGTTGTCGCCCGGAAACACCTTGACCGTACACACGGTTCCGCAGAGCCGGTGATGGCTGCCGGTCAGGCAGGCGATCGCCGAATCGACCGAGTACAGCCGGTTCAAGAGGTCGGAGATGTCGGGTGTGGCAAAGCGGGCCAACTGGCGGACCAACGACGCCGGAGGGTGCGGGTGATCGAGCCGGATGCGGAAGCCCGGACCGGGATGCAATTCGGCGGAAATGGGTTTGGTTGCCATGAGGAAAAGGGTTCAGGGTTCAGGGTTCAGGGTTCAGGGTTCAGAGTTCAGGGTTCAGGGTTCAGGGTTCAGGGGTGCAATTCGGCGGAAATGGGTTTGGTTGCCATGAGCGTTCTTCAGATTTTGGATTTTGGTCTTTGGCTTGCGCCCAAGTCCCAAGTCCCAAGTCCTAAACACGACACGTATTCAGTTGACGTTCTGCGGCTGCCTCGATTGGCCGTAATGGATTGTCCAAAGCGATGACCTCGATCAGATCGTCGATCTCGAACAGGCCGTGATCGACGGCCAGGGCGTACTGGTGCAAATGGGTCTCAGCCAGTCGCGCCGTCCAACGCCGTACTCCGGCCACGACCTCGGGTTCCAGACCGAGATCGCGAAGCGTCTGCTCCAACTCGCTCATTTCGTCGGCGCGGCGGACGGCGTGTCGTGGATAGGTCGGCAGCATGCGCGCGACCGGCGCCACCACGCCGGGATACCAGTCGCCGCAGCCGGCCAGAAACTCGTCCAGCAACGATGCTTCGCGCGCCGCCAGTGCCAATTCGACAAACAGGGCGACCAAGCCTTTTGAAACGCCGCCCATCAACATCTTCATGGCCGAAGCGCGACCGGGTTCGCATCCCAGCCACCGAGTCTTGATAATGTCTTCCAATAAATCCCCTACGAACGCCGCTTGCGCTCCACTGAGATAGACGACGCCGTGTTCAGGCAGTCGCCGCGATTGGCCGTGAATGGCGGCGTCGACGAACTGCATGCCGCGCTCCTCGACAATCTCTGCGATGGCCCGTGCCGTTCGAGGGGCAATGGAGTTCGCGTCGACGTAAATCGCGTCGGGCTTGAAGTCGCACTCGGCGGCGTGCCTGGCCGTCGACGCGGCGGCCGCCGGCGGCACCAGCGACAGCAGCACGTCGCTGGCGGCGACGACGTTTTCCAGCGAGCCGAGCACTTCCAGCCCGGCGGCGGTCGCCAACCTCGCCGTCTCGGTGCTCCGGCCGTCGACGGTGGTCACAACGCGGTATCCGGCGCCGGAAAGCAACCGTCCCAGCGCGCTGCCCATCTCGCCCGGATACAAAACCCCAATGGTTGCCAAATTGGACGTGCCTTGCATTGCTTATCCCTCAGTAGACAAAAGAGTGCCGACGAAAAGAGGTCTTTGATTGTTTGCGTCATCCGCCACGGGCCGGCCGAGCTTCGATGTATGGAGCTGCTCCAAGACGTCCTGAAAGCGGTCGATCATGTTCCGCATTGAATGGTGTTCGACTACCTGCCAGCGTGCCTCTTGGCCCAGGCTCCGCGCCAGCCGTGGATCGCGGAACAACTCCACGACGCGGGCCGACAGAGTCGCCGCGTCACCCGGCTCGGCCAGATAACCGACTTCGCCGTCGCGCACCGTCTCCGGTACGGAACCGACGCGTGTTGCCACGACCGGCTTGCCGCTCGCCAGCGCTTCGAGAATCGAGATCGGGTTCGCTTCGATGTGCGACGTCAACACGAAGACATCGAACAGAGCCAGCAAATCGGGCACGTCGGCGCGATTGCCCAGGAAGTGGACGGAGTCGGCCAGACCGAGTTGCTCGACATGGGCAGCGAGGCGGTGACGGTCCGGCCCATCGCCGACGATCAGAAACTGAGCATCCTTGACCTGCTCGCGCACCAGCGCGGCCACGCGCAAGAAGAGATCGTGATTCTTTTCGCGACTAAGTCGGGCCACGATGCCCGCCACGGGCGTCGCCGGCGGCAGCCCGACTTCGCCACGCAGCTTTTCGTCGGCCGGACGCGGCCGGAAACGTTCCGTATCGACTCCGCTGGCGACGACGTGTACCCGGTGTGCGGGAAGCTTTTCGACGTCGATCAAATAACGTCCGTGCGGCGGCGCAACGGCCAGGAAGGCGTCGGTCAGCGGCGTGAGCAAGCGGTTCAGCCTTCCGATACAATCGGGCCAGCCCGTCGAGTGCAGCCAGGCGGCGATCACCGGAACACCTGCCAGCCAAGCCGCGATGCGTCCCCAGAACATACGATCGCCCGCACCCACCGTGACGACGACGTCGATCTGGCGTCGGCGGAGAAGGCGCGCCAGGCGCACCACGACGGCGACGTCATACTTATGTCGGAGGAGATGGTGAAAGACCGGCACGTCGTCGGGCACTTGCGGCGCGAGAGGACCATCGGCCTTCAGGCAGCAGATTTCGGGCAAAAACCGGCTGCGATCGAGGCCGCGGACCAGCTCGATTTGCAGTGATTCGGCGCCGCCGACGAACAAGGACGTGTTGACGAACATCAACCGCAACGGTTCTGCTCTGTAGGGAACGCCCTCCGTGGCGTTCCGCGGCGCGCGGGTTGACGCCGACGCCGGGTCCGCGGAACGCCACGGAGGGCGTTCCCTACAGATGGCTGCGGCCAGCAGCTTCCTGCGGTATCGCGCGAGCGTGGCGGCGATCTCTTGCTTCTCGGCCCGATCGAACACCAGGCCGGTGCCGGCGGCTGCCAGGCCGACGAGGAGCAATGCCGCCATAGCCCACCAAGGTCCGAACCACAATACCAACGGCATGGCCGACACCAGCCACGTGCCCGGATGGAGCGCGAACCCATGAGCGTGGCTCAACCCATAAACCACGAGCAACAAGACAACATGGGCGGCGCACGTGCCGTAGGCCACGCCGTGAATCCCAAAGCGCGGCGCCAGAACGAGATTCAAACCGATGCTCGCCATCAGGCCCACTGCGTAGGCCACGCTGACTAAAACGGCCCTTTCGGCGCACCACAAATAACTCTTGGCCAGACAAACCAGGCCGGACCAGCAGGCATACGCCAGGGCCAAAGAAAGGATGGCGGGCGCCGCGTGGAATTTGCCGCGCAACGCCCAGTCGAACAACAGCGGCGAGAAAAACAGGACCGCCGTGGCGGCGGCAACCAGGCCGATGCCCGTCAGTTTCAACAGCAGATTGAGCCGCTCCGAGACCGCGGCTCTGGGGCCAACTTCCCAATCGTGGCTGAGGAACGGCAGGCTCACCGTCGCCAATAAACCGCAGACATTCATCAACAGCGTGGGCACGATGCGTGAGCTGTAGTATTCGCCCACCATCGACAACGAGTCGGCGGCGGTTTGGCCCGAGTGGTGCAGCAGGATGTACCGATCGGCCATGCCGAACAGGTTGCCCAGGGCCTGCGAGAGCCACAGTGCCGCGGCGAACGGCACGACTTTCGGCCAGATTGTCGGTTGCCCCATCGCCTGGTCTTGTCCCGCGGGCAGCGAGCGCCACAGCGGTCGTATCCACCACATCGCCACCAGCGCCGAGAGCAGGCAGGCCGAGGCATAAGCCAGCACGACGCTGAGCACGCCGGCCTGCCAGCCCGCAAGCAAGGCCACGCCCAGCGCGGCGAAGACGAGCGTGTTGAACAGTTCCAGACCGCTGGCCAATCGCTGCATGCGCAGCGAGATCAACAGCTCGGTGATGAGATTATAGGCGACCAGCGTCAGCAGGGCGAAGGTCAGCGCCAACACCTGATCGGTGCGATCGGCGCGGCCGAAGATAAAACTCGAGAACCAGCCCCGGTTCATCACCACGGCGGTACACGCGGCGATGGCCAGCACCGAGGTAACCCCCAGGATCCGTCGCAGGAACGGTCGCAGTTGGCCGCGCTGCCGATAAAACGAGACATAGCGGCCAAGGCAGCCGGGCAAGCTCAGCACGGCGACGGGAACGGCCAGCGTCAAAAAGCTGAAGGCCATGTCCCACTGGCCCAGCTCTTCGGCCGAAAGCCAGAGGCAAAACAGCACGTTGCGCGCGAAGCCGACGAACCGCTGGACCACCGTCATCGACAGCAAAATGACGAGGCTGTCGGCCAGGCGATCGGCCTGCGGAACGTGTTTCGCCCTGAGAAGCGCTGGCGTCATCGAATTGCCCCCGAAACCGCCGCCTCGCGCGGCGGCAATGGTTGTTGATAATCGAACCGCTCGATCCGCCGCAAATGAAGAGGATCGATCGACGCCCAGTTCTTGAGGCGGATGATCTGGCCGTCGACGCAGCGCCGTTGAAGGTGAAAGGCGTCGTCGCCGGGAAAGTTGTAGCCGCCGTAGGCGGAACAAACGCCGGCATAACCCGCCTCGCGGGCCAGGCGAAATGCGGCCGCGGTCAGGTTCTGGTGCAGGCCGAACGGAAACGCGAAATAACGGACCGGTACTCCCAGGGCGGCTTCCAGGTCGCTGCGCGCGATGACCAGCTCGTCGAACAAGCGCTCGGCGTCGCAGACGCGGCCCAGGTCGACGTGGGTGCGCGTATGCGCGCCGATCTCGATGCCCGCCGCGGCCAGCGCCCGCAATTCACCGAGACTGTTGGGAGCAAGGTAGTTGCCCATGGCGCGGTCGTGCTCGAAGGCGGCACCGTCCAGCACGGGGTGCGTCGAAACGAAATAGGTGCAAGGGATGCCCAGTTCGATCAAGAGCGGCAGGGCCCGCTCGCAGTTGACCGCATAACCATCGTCGAACGTCAGGCTCACGCTGGGCCGGTGGTTGGCGCCCGATTCGATGCGGCGCTGGGCCTCGTCCAAGGAGATCAAATCGAACTTCTCTTTGAGCCAAAAGATGGCCTCACAGAATTCGGAGGTGCGCGTGGTCCAGTTGTTGGCGCGATCGTCGGCGATACGATGGAACACGGGCACGACAATCGGCGCGCGTCCCCGGCGCATCCATTCGTGGACCGTGCGGCGACGATAGCTGCTAGTGCCGCGGAAATAGAGCTGCAGCAGCAGGCGTTTGAGGGTATCCATGATTTCACGCTAGGTAGTGAGACCAACTTCGCCCTTGGGAGCCGTCACCTGACGCCCGAGGAGCCAAACGAATGCCCACCCGTCACGCGCGTAGCGCCCCAGCAACCGTCGTGGTTCCGTTGCTACGCGATGCATCCATTCCAGGCCGGTCCGCCGCATCCAAAGCGGCGCGCGCGGTTTCTCCGCGGCCAGGAAGTCAATCGTGGCCCCCACGCACAAGGCCACCGACACGGCCAACCGCTGCCGATGAGCATGCACCCACAGTTCTTGCTTCGGAGCGCCCAGGCCGACGATCAGCACGTCCGGCGAGGCGCGGTTGATGTCGGCCACAATTGTTTCATTCACGCTCGGCTGGCGTTCGAAGCCCGGCGGCGGCGAATTGGTGCCGACGACCCTCGTTTTCGGCCAGGTCGCTTCGATACGCTGCGCGGCGCGCTCGGCCACTCCCGGCGCGGCCCCTAACAAGTAGGCTCGGATGCCGTCCCTCGGCTGTGCCGCTTCGAACAGCCGCGGCACCAGATCGCTGCCGGCCACACGTCCGGGCACCGGACGTCGCAGGAGGCGGGCCGTGAGCAGTACCGGCATGCCGTCGACGAGCACCAAGTCGGCATCGCGGTAGACGCCGCGCAGCCCGGCGTGGCGGTCGAGCAGCACGGTGTGGTTCACGTTCGGCGTCACGACGAAGCGGCACGCTCGCTGCCGCGAGGAAATCCACGCCAGCACTTGGTCGACGGCTTCGTCCATCGTCAAGGGATCGACTTCGTAATTGAATAACCTGACGCGCGGTTTCATGTTTTGTTGGTTTCCCCTGGCTGCGCCTCACCGTAGGGTGGGACCAGCGAGCTTGCGAGCGCCGGCCCACCATTAGCGACGTCCCAATCGTCGGTGGGCCGGCGCTCGCAAGCTCGCGGGTCCCACCCTACATTCCCTACGTTCAGGACCTCCTCATACACGTCGGCCACGCCGGCCGCCATGCTGGCGTCGGAGTAACAACTCCGTTGTTTGCGAAGCGCATGCAGGCGTAGTGGCTGCGTGTCGATCTCGCCCCCCATCGCTTTGTGAATCACCGCGGCCAGACCGACGGCATCGCCGGGACGTGCCAACAGGCCGTCTACGCCGTCGACAATCAAATCGGTAATGCCATCGACGCGGGTTCCGATCACCACCACGCCCGCGGCCATCGCTTCCAAAGCCGACATCGGCATTGCCTCGCTCACCAGGCTGGGCAGCACGAGGGCGTCCATTTCGGCCAATTCCGCGTTCACGTCTTCACGAAAACCGGTCCACTCGATGAGCTCGTCGATGCCCTCGGTTTTCGCCAGACGTTTGACGGACTTTTCGTATTCGGGCGATTGGAAACGGCCGACGGCGCGAAAGCGGACCGGGCAACCCTGCTGCCGCAGAAGGGACAGCGATCTCAGCAACACTTCCAGCCCCTTGCGCGGCCGGAACAGCGCAATCATCCCGATGGTCGGCGGCCGCTCTGCCGAGGCAACGGACCGGCGCACCGGCACGCCGTTGGGGGTCAGTCGCAATTGGCGTGGCGAATAGCCGCGACTCAGCAGGTAACGGTGCAAGCTGGCCGAGACGGCAAGCACTTTGGCGGCCGGATACGTGGCCAGCCGCTCGACGACCAGATTGAGCCGGTCTTGCCACCGCCGGCGGCCGACTTCGACGGCCGTTTGACAATGAACGTGGTGTATCAACGGAACGCCCGACAGGCGGGCCGCCGGCAGGCCGACGAGCGCCGTGCGCGGCGTGTGTGTATGGACCAGCCTGTAATTGCCGTCGCGAACGATGCCTGCCAGCCGGCGCACCGGCGACAGGTCGAGCTTGCCTCGCATGGGAAGCTCGAACAGCGGCGCCGCTTTCGCCCGCCGCGCCTCGGCAAAACGCCGCGGCTTGAGACAGGCGAAACCGACCTCATAGCCGTAATCGGGTAAGCGAAGCGCCAGCGTGTCCTGCACCCGTTCAGCACCGGCATAGTCCTCGCCGTTGATGACGTGCAACACACGCACGGGCGATCGCTTGACGGTCACCACACGATCGTTTTCAAGTTCAGCGAGAGAGGAAATCATGGTTCAATACGCTCCACGCCGGCTGAGCACGCACCAGGGCGTGACGGCCAGCAACTTGAGGTCGGTCCAGAGGCACTGGTGGTTGAGATACCAGACGTCCATCCGCATCCACTCCTCGAAACCGATCTCGCTTCGCCCCGAAACTTGCCACAGGCAGGTCAGGCCCGGCTTGACCGCCAATCGCTGCCGTTGCCACGGCTCGTACTGACGGACCTCCTGCGCCAAGGCCGGCCGCGGTCCCACCAGCGACATCTGGCCGAGCAACACGTTGAACAACTGCGGCGTCTCATCGATGCTCAGCGATCGCAGCAGCCGCCCGACGCGGGTGATGCGCGGGTCGCTGAAGTTCTTGAAGATCGGGCCGTCTTGGTGGTTGGCGATGGCCCGCTGCTGTGCCGCGGCTCCGACGATCATCGTGCGGAACTTGTACATCCGAAACGGCGTTCCCATCAGTCCGACCCGCTCTTGCACAAACACCGGCCTGCCCCTGGTGGTCCACATCAGCACCAGCCAAGTAACGAACATCACCGGCGACAGGAGGAGCAGAATCGCCATGGCGCCGAGCACGTCGATCGACCGTTTGGTGAACAAGTAAATCCACGTGCGATTGCCGGCCGGTACGAGCGGTGTGGAGAATGAATCCGATCGGGGCGGCGACCCGTTTGCGACATCGTCGAGTGCCGCAACGGCCGCTCGACGCGCGGGTGCTTCGACCGGCGGGGCCAACCGCGGTGATGGCGCTTCGAGCAAGGAAGTGGTCGAGGGTGACAAGGCTCGTTCCTTTCGCATCTTCGCTGGCAGGCCGACTCGCTCCGCGAGCTCGGCCCACCCCGACTTGATAGAGAGCGGCGTCCTCCTGCAGCCACTCGTTCATTCCTCATAACAACGTCGACAGACTAGGGAACGCCGGCGAAGCGGTTCTTCCACGGTTCCGTGGCATGAGAATGCCCATTGCCTGTCACGAGTTCGTGGTCGTCTTCACGCTCATGATTTCCGTGGACCGGTCTCTGCGACACCTTGCCCCCAACGGGCACCGGCATCGTGAGAATCACGATTCCCAAACCGGCCATCAGGCCCCCGGCGATTCCGATGGCGGCAATCGCCGGACGCCCCGGACCCAAGGGGCGCGACCCCGTATACGGCGTGCCGATGCGATCGATAAGGCTGCACTTGCGGGCGACGGCTTGCGTGGCCCGCACGTCCGCCAATTGCCGCTCGGCGGTTTCCAACAAGGCGCGTCGATGGGCCACTTCACTGCTCGCGCTGGCGTATTCCACGCGCCGCGCCGCGACCTCGCCCATGCCGCGTCGCATCTCTTCGAGTTGACCCTCGAGGTATTCCACGCGGCCGTCGGCGAGCTGGTTTTCGGCCTCGATGGCGTGCAGCGCCAGCGAGAGCTCCGTAAAGATCTTTTTCCGGATCATCTCCTCGGCCCGCCGCGAGACGATCACCTGAGGATGCCGCTCGGCCATCACTCCCAATAGTGAAGACGTTTTAAGCTGCACGTCGACCAGTCCGTCGGCCAGCCGCTTGAGATTGGGCTGGGCTTCGAACAACGTGTTGGGCGCGGTGACGAGTAATTGAGGATCGTCTTGGGCATCGCGCAACAACTTCAAAATGCTGCGATTGACGCTTTGGCGCGTGCGCGCCTGGCGGAGCTCGTTTTGCGACTCCGTGAGCTCGCGGTTAAGCTCGCTGACGCCCGCGGGCGACTGTTCCAACATCCGCAACTCGACGAGGTTGCTCCCCATGCCGCGTTCCATGTCGGCCAATCGTTGATTGGCGTTTTCAAGCTCTTGGGCCGAGAGCGATACGATCTCGCGCAGTTCGGCGGCCATGCTGTTG
>DATLUO010000134.1 GCA_035533075.1 Pirellulales bacterium
CGGCGTGGTGCTCAAGGGGTTCGACGCCGCGCTCAACCGTTCTGTGGCCATCAAGCTACTTTCGCCACGATTGGCCGACAGCGGCGCCGCCCGGCGGCGCTTTTCGCGCGAGGCGCAGGCCGCGGCGGCCGTCGTTCACGACAATGTGATGGCCATCCATGCGGTGGCCGAGACGCAGGGGCTTCCTTACCTGGTGATGCCCTACGTGCGCGGCCCCTCGCTGGAAAAGCGGCTGCGCGGCGATGGGCCGCTGGCAGTCGAAGAAGTGCTGCGGGTCGGCATGCAGGTGGCCGCCGGGCTGGCGGCGGCCCATGCCCAAGGGCTGGTGCATCGCGACATCAAGCCGGCCAACATTCTGCTGGAAGAAGGGGTCGAACGCGTCCGAATCACCGATTTCGGGCTGGCCCGCGCCGTCGACGACGCCAGCCTGACCCGCTCCGGCGTGATCGCCGGCACGCCGCAATACATGTCGCCCGAACAGGCCCGCGGCGAGCCGGTCGATCACCGCACCGACCTGTTCAGCCTGGGCTGCGTGCTCTACGCCGCCTGCACCGGCCGTTCTCCCTTTCGGGCGGAAACGTCGTACGGCGTGCTGCGCAAGATCTGCGATAGCGAGCCGCGCGACGTGCGCGAATTGAATCCGGCCGTTCCGCCGTGGCTATGGCGGATGATCGGCCGGCTGTTGGCCAAAGATCCGTCGCAGCGATACGGCTCGGCCGCGGAGGTCGCGGCCCTTTTGGAACGTTGCCTGGCCCATGTGCAGCAGCCGGCGACGGTCGCGCTGCCGGCCGAGCTGAGTGAGCAGGCCGGCGCACTGGCGTTCATGGCCCGCATCGGCCTGCGGGCAGCGATGTTCCTCGTGGCCACGCTGTTGCTAGTTGCCGCGCTGGTGGCATGGAAGCAGCGATTGCCGGTTCAACGCGAACGGCAGACGCAGCACGAGCAACGCGTCGCCGCGACGTCCGCGGATAAACCGGGCGTCGCAGCGCCCTGGAACGACGGAATCAGCGAAAAAATCGAGGCACTGGCCGCCAAGGCGGATCTCGTGGCGCGAGATTGCGTCGACGATCTTTGGAACGACCCGCTGGCCCGACAAATAGGCCGACTGAAAAACGATGTCGAACAACTCGCGGCGCAAGCCGCCGACCATGACCCAACTACGCCGTCACCCAAGCCTGTAAAGGAAGTCCAACCATGAAACGAACACTTACCACTTCTCTTGTTTTAGCCTGCGCCGTCGTCTCTGCAGCTCGTGGGCAGCCACCGTCGAACGGCAGAACGTCTCTCAAAGAAGCGAAACAGCAGTTCCTTCAAGCGGAAGAGCGGATCGGCTTCGTGATCCGCGACGCCATCGTGCAGGACTTTCTCGGCGACCATCCTGGCTCCGAAGGACGTCAGGCGCTGCGCGACAAGCTGCGGCCGGTGCTGGAGGAGAGTTTCGAGGCCCGGCAGCGCCTGCAGCATGCCGAACTTGACGGGTTGCGGCGACGATTGGCCGAAATCGAGCAGGCGGTCGCGGCCCGCGAGAAAAACAAAGAGGTGATTGTCAACACACGGCTTGACAGCCTGCTGCTCGGCATGAGCGGCGGCGGTGAGGTGATAACGAAAACGGTCCGCGTACCGGCAGCCGCGCAACTGCCCAACGGAAGTCAGAATAGGATCACTCTTGATCCGCCGAGTGCGGCCGCCGCACCGGGTGCCATCGGTGTGCCACTGACGGTGCTCAATCCGCAGGTCGTAGAGGCTGCTCAAGCATCTGCGAGCGAGCGAAGCGGGGCTGATTCTGAGGCTGGTCTCGACCTCGAGACGCGTGAGCGACTCGCGCAGGTCGATCTACAGGAGGCCAAAAACGAGCTCGATGCCGCTGAGAAGCAGCTCAAGCGATCGCGGCAGCTTCACAAAACGGGGGCGGCGACACAAAGTCGACTTGATGCGGACGAAAGGGATCTTCACCGCGCCAAGGCGGAACTTGATCGGGCCGAGGTCAAGGTCGAGGGGCTGGCGCGGCAGCGGGCCGAACGCGAATCATCGGCACAGGCTCCAGAAGCCGCCACAAACGAGCGAGGCGAAACGGCTCCCGAGACGCGGTTCGACTTCGAGACCCGCGAGCGGCTGGCGCAACTCGATCTTCAGGAGGCCGAAGCAAATCGCGACGCGGCGCAATTCGACCTTGACAGACATCGCGACGGCAACAAGCAGGCTCCAGGCTCGACTCCGAAAGCCGAGATGAAAATGTTGGAATTAAAGCTCCACCTTGCGGAAGTCCAGTTGCAACGCGCAAAGGTGCAGATCGAGGGTCTTGCCCGGCAGCGGACCGAGCTTAAAGGGTCGGCGGAGGCCGCCGTTACCGAGGCCGAGGCCGAGCAGCAGAAAGCCGCCGCCAAAGTCCGTATTTGCCAGGCGGAGTTCGAGGCGGCTGAGGCGCTCGTCGGCGAACGCCGAGCCGATGTTGAAAGTGCGCAGGTAACGCACGATTATCGCGCGAAAGTGTTCGAGCGCATCAAGAATCTTGTCGCGCAGAGAGGTCTTGAGCAGAGATTGGCCGACGAATCAGAACAAAACCTCGCTGAAGCCAAAGCATCTTTGGCGGCCGCGAAGGCCGCCCTAGTGACCGCTACTGCCAATGTCCGCCAATACAAGGCGGCTATCGACGAAGCGCGGGCCGCGCTGAACGTCGCCGAAGCACGGCTCGGCACGGCCAAGGCCCATCGCGATCGCCTGCTCCATCGTGCAGCCGCGGAAAAGGCGACGGAAGGCAAGCCTGGCATAGACCCGAACGACGAAGGGAACAATTCGTCAACGAACTGATGTCCCCATAGGGTGCGACTGGCCTGCGCTAAATCACGGCTTCCGTGCCTTTCGACGTTATGCTGGTTTTGTTCCCGCCACGATGGGGCTTGCCCCCTCGTTGTTCTACGCAAGTGTTTCAGAGCGGCTACGACCCCTGCCAGCTTGTCTGGCAGGTGAAGCAGTTTGACGGGCTAAGAGTGCCGCCGGGCCGAACGACTTCGACCCCTGCCAGCTTGTCTGGTAGGTGAAGAAGTTTGACGGGCTTAGCATAATGAGCCTTGTAGCCTGTCAAACTTGCGCTCCTGCCGGGCAAGCCGGCGAGGGGGCGGCGTAAAAGTCACCCCGCCCCCTTAGCCTGTCAAACTTGCGCTCCTGCCGGGCAAGCCGGCGAGGGGGGCGGGCATCCCTGGCTAATCGTGTCGGCCGCGTGGGTAAGCCCCGCCGAGCGGAACAAAGGCGGCATCAAGCTTGACCTCGTTCGGTGGTTTCAGAAACAGCGAACGAAGCGGCTCTCCCCCAGCCACCACCGCGAGAGATCGTGCGGCGCCGAGACGAGGCGTTCCGCGTGCGTTGTAAAGCTTCGCCGAACCCGTTCCCATTTCACACTAACCCGAAGCGCAAGCGAGGTTTTGTCGCCTTTTTCACGTTCCTCGCTAGCGCTTCGGGTTGGTGTACGGCACCTGCGTACCGGGTTCGGCGAAGCTTTACCGTGCGTTGCATGTAAACCGTTTCCGCCCAACACGTTACGGCGAACATGGTCGGGCGACAGATCGCTACTCACTCCGGACCGAGATACCGGAACCGGGGCATCGTCTGGCCCGCGACTTCCACCGTCTCCTCGAACATCTCTTTGGGCCGGCACCACAGGCCGCGATCGCCGTAGTGTTGGCGATAGACGACGAGTTCTTCCTCGGTTTCGCTATGGCGCGCGATGCCGAGCGCCAAGTACTCGCGGCCCTTGTAATGCCGGTAGCGACCGGGTTGCAGAATGCCGACGTGCGGCGACGAGGGTCTCGTCGGGGCCGCTTGCTGCGGGACGAGTTGCCGTTTTGTCTCTTGCTTGAAAAGTGTGAAACCGCCCTTCAAGTAGTTGGGCAGCGCGGCCGTGTGATCCAGCGTGCAGGTGTGCAGCCAGAATCGGCGGGGCTGGTAGCTCCAGGCTTGGTCGATCGTCCACTGCAGGAACCACTTGCCCAGTCCTTGGCCGATGAATTCGGGCAGCAGGCCGAACTGAATCAACTCGATCTCGCCCGGCGTGCGCCGATCGAGCTCCGCGAACCCCGCGGGCGTGCCATCGGCATAGAGGACATGCACCTCGTTGAGTTGGTCTTGGATGAGCGCGGCGAGTTCCGCATCGGGACGGCTGCCCCGGCTATGCCAGTTGTAGGCCTCGCCCACGGCGTTATAGAGAAAGCGGTAGAAGCCGACGGTCGGCCGCCTGGCATGG
>DATLUO010000135.1 GCA_035533075.1 Pirellulales bacterium
TGGGCCAGATTCTCCTTGCTGGCCAGCTTGCAGTCCGCCACGTAGAGAAAGTCGCGCTTGCCCGTCAACTGGCAGACGCGCTCCCAGGTGTCGATGTGCGTGGTGTCGTCCGTCACGTTGCCGCTGGAGGTGGTGAAAAACACCGGTACGCCGCCGTCTTCGTTGATCGTCAGCGTATAGAGCAGTTGCTTCAGGTCGGGGCGGCGGGCCTTGCTGTGTCCCCAGGTGATGGCCGGCGTGGGCCGCCCGCCGCGCTCGCCCTCCTCGGCCGCGCCGGAATACGTGCCGTAGAAGGAGACGGTCGTGGAGTCGTTGTGAAACTCGTCGTCGCGCAGTCCAAATGTGCCGGACACTTCGTGGGTGAAGTCGATCACGAACTGCGGCGTCACCCCTTGATGGGCACGGACCATGTTGCGTCCCAGCCGGTCGTCGCCCAGCAAGGCCAGTTCCGCTTCCCAGAGGTTGAACAGGTCGGGGCCGAACCGCGCGGCCCATTCGCCCACGCCGTAGATCGGCTGGCGTGAGACGAGCACGTTGCGGACCATGACCAGCAGCCCTTGGGCCGTGGGCAGCTCGGCGCGTGGGTCGTCGGGCGGCAGGCGTTCGCTGAAGAACTCTTCCAACCGCATCTTCTCCAGAATGTGATTGATGAGCGGCAAAGCACCGACGTCGTAGCTGCGCAATTCGACGTTGCCGGCTTGAGCCACTTGGCCCGGTTCGCGCGGGGCCGGGCGTGGACGATCTTTCCGAGACGACATGAGGACACTCCTTGTGCGAGGGTGGGTGACCAACAACGGGTCGCCGCTGACCAAGGATTGGCGCGACCAAGTGTCCTGACAAGTCGTGTTGAATTAGTCTTTCAGACTTAGGTAACACTACTTTGACGTAAGTCTAGAGCCGGTCGTTTTACGTAACGCATGAACTCAGAACGCGATGGAGGGCGACCGAGCGACTGCGCCGCCGTCCGAATCGCGGTCAGGACTTTATCTTGGTCGGGCAAGACCGTGCTCATGTCACATCAGACGGCTAACTCGGAAGACAATTCAAGGCACCTATACTTTAGTCGGATCGTTGCGGGCCATGCAATCCGGCCCGTGCGGTCGTCGGCCGCCTTTCTGGCGCTGCGACGCTTGACAGGCTGGTTCATCCCGGTGCCCGATGAAAACGCAGGCGGTCGCTGCTACACAGGCGGCCGCTGCTGCGCCGCCGGCACGCGCATCGAACCGCGGTTTTCTGCCGAGACGGCAAACTGTTTCGGGCGATGGTTTCGCGGTGCATTGGGGCGGTTGTCGGGAATCGAATCGAAAGCGGCGCCAAGGCCCTCACTCCGCCCCGGGGCGCCCGCCTGCGCGCCCCGGAGGGACGGAGAGGGAGCGTGCCAGTCGTTCGGGCCGTTTTTCGCTTTCAGGGCCATCGACCCGGCTCGCGGCGCCTAGCTCCCAAGATCGAGCTCCGGCAGTTCGCCGCGCTGGCGACGGGCAAAGAACGGCTCGGCGATTCCCTCGGGGCGCGTGTTGTGCCGTTGGCCAATTGATCCAGCCTCCGCTTAGCGCTCGGGCAGTTTCACGGCGGGGAGAGCGCGAACTTGCGCGCCGCATGCCGTCCGACCCCATCACGGTGCCGGCCATGCTGGTCGTTCCATCGATCAACACCAAGCTTCCCGGCCCGACCGCTTGGAATTCGCTAATGGTCCCCGTGCTCCAGCCCCAACCGCTCCGCGGCCGTCGTGGCCCAAGGGCTGTCGGGCGAAAGGTCCAGAAAGATCCGCCAGTGCAGCTCCGCCTCGTCGCGGCGGCCCAGGTCGTCGAGAGCGCGGGCCAGATGATAGTGAACGTCGGGATAATCGCGATGATAGGTGAGCGCACCTTGAAAGGCGGCCACGGCCAACTCGTGCTGCCCCGTCTCGGCCAACACACAGCCGAGATTCGCCCGCGCCTCGACGTAGCTCTCGTCGAGCTCGATGGCCATGTAATAGCGTTCGCGGGCGGCCGACGCGTCGCCGACGCGGTACAGCAGCTCCGCCAACGCGAAACAGGTTTCTGAGTTCGGCCCGCCCGACATCAGCGACGCTCGATAAAGCTCGATAGCCACTTCCATCTGGCCCTCGTCGTCCTTCCTGGCAGCCCATTCGCGCAGTTCTTCGGCCGACATCGTCGGTTGCTTGCCGGCGGTGTGGACGGAAGCCAACGGCAGTGCCGCGGGCGGAGCTTCGCTTTCCGGCGGCTCGAAGTCGAAGCGAAGCTGCCCGCCCGGTTCGATCAGGCCGTCGCCTTGCCGCAGCAGCAGCTCCTTGCCCTCGACCAAGATCGAAAGCTGGGCCAGCGGCCGTTCGACGCCCGGCACCAGCCGGTGCAGTGCGGCGAGTTTTTTTTCGATCTGCGGCGGTGAATTGCCGGCGGCCATCAACTCGGCCAGCCGCCGGGCCGTGGCGACCTCCTGAAAGTCGAAGTAGGGCAAGCGGCGGACCTCGCGCGCCGGCACGATCAGCCCGCGGCGGTGCCAGCGGCGAATCACGGCCACCGGCACGCCCAGCAGGTCGGCCAGCATGGCCGGCGTATAAAGCCGATGAATGTTCCGCTCGGCATCGACGAAGCCGAGCTGCTGCCAAAGCTGTGTCTCGGTGATCACCGTGCATTGCCCGCGCTCGGCCGCGCGACGCTGCTCTTCGTGCCGCTCGAACCAGTCGGCCACGTCGCCCAGCGGAAAATCGCCCTCGCCCACGACGATGAGCTGCGCGTTGTCGTCGAGCTTCTCGACCGGCACGCCGCCGTGGGCGCGCACGAACTCTTGCGCGTCGCGGCGGGCCATGCCGGCCAGCTTGCCGGCGAACGCCACCCGCTGACCGGCGAGCGGCGGCCGAGTGTCATCGTTGGTCGACATCGATGCGGTGTCCCAGGCGGGTGTCGGGAGTGGCCAGGCGGTGTTGAAGCTGGGCGACGCGGTTCTCGGTCCGCTCCAATTCGCCACGATATTGGTGAATGACGCGGCAGTCGTTCTCCAAGTCGGCAAAGACCGTCGACATCAACTTGGCGTTGTTCCAGCGGGAGGCGAGCTGCTCGATCTCGCCGCGCACGCCTTTCCGCAAGCGGGTGCTGAACAGCCAGATCAGAAACGCGCACCACAACAGCAGCGTGAAGCTGGCGCCGAGAAAGAAGTCGGTGCCCAGCACCGGCTCGGCCCGCGGCCGCAGGCCCAGCTCGACCGCCAGCCACGAGTCGTAGAAAAAGTTTCGCCCGAAACGATACAGCAAGACGACCAGCAACAGCACGAAGGCCAACTCGTATCGCAACCGCACCCACCAGCCGGTATGCCGTTGAGCCAGACGGGCCATGACCTGCTGCAGTTCGGTGCCGGCCACGGCGATCCACATTTTGCCGGCCGCCGCCGCCTCGCGCTCGACGGCGGCGACCTGCGTCTCGCGGCGCGGCAGGCCGGCGTCGGCGGCGTAGCCGTCGATGATGATCGCCGCGGTGCGCAGCTCGCCTTCGTCCCAGCTTGCCGCGACGGCACGCGCGGAGGCTTCGTCGGCCGCGGTTTCTTGCCGCCGCGTGCGCCAGCGGCGACCGCCCTCGAACGCGCCCCATAAGGCGAGCTGTGCCGGCGTTCGCACGCGGAACAGCGCCGCGCTCGACAGCAGGCCGCCGATGCCCTGATACAGCCGCAGCACGCACGAGAACGGACTGAAGCCCCAGCACGATGTGACCTCGTTCAGCAGGCGGTTCTCCCAGGAGCGGCGGCCGGCCAGCAGCTCTTCGCGCATCTCGGCAGACAGGCGGGTGGCCAGCTTGGCCCGCTGCTCGGCGATGCCGATTTCCAACTCTTCGACCTTCGGCAAACCGGCGTCCAGCCGATCGCGGCAGGCGGCCAGCGTCTCGGCGGTCAGGTCCAAGAAGTTCGCCCGGCGGATGCGCTTGGCGGCCGTGCCGGTCAACTGGTGCGAAAGAAACTCCAGCAGCCGGGCAAACTCGCCCCGCGGCTGCACGCCTTGCCGGGCGTCGGCCAGCGCGGCCACCGAATCGACGAAGAACATCTCGCCCGTGGCATATTCCTCCGACATGATCCGCCGCCAATCGTCGCGGATGTCGTCGTCGGTGTCGGCGTGGGTCTGCACAAAGACCAGCCGGGCGCCGGCGGCCGCCGCGGCCAGCTCTTCGGCCACGCGGGCACTGCGATACTTCTGCTGCGTGGTGGCGATCAGCAGCACGTCGCAATGCGGCAGCAGCTCCCGCAGCCGGGCGAGATTGGTGCCCGGCGCCTCTTCGTCTTCCGTGGTGTCGGGATCGGGACAATCGAGCAGCACGAAATCTCGCAGCATGGGCAAATTGCGATGGACCACCTGCACGCTCTCGCCGGCGATGCCAAGCTGTTCCGGTTTGAGATCGTCGCGGCAGACGAGGATCGGCTGCCGCGTGGTGGGCCGTTGCCGTCCGGCGGTCGATACTTCTCCGCCAACCAGGGCATTCACCAGCGTACTCTTGCCGGTTCCGGTGCCGCCCAGCGTGGCCATCACCAGCGGCGCTTCGAGCCGCACACGCAGGGTGTCGGTGCGCTCCGAAAGCCGGCGAACGAGGGCACGCACCTGGCGGGCAGGCGGCCAATCATCGGCCTGCCGCGACCAGGCGTCGATCTCGGTCATCAGCGAGTCGACGTCGGCCAGCAGTTCCAGGTGCGCTAGTTCGCTCGACAAAGTGGCGCTGGCTCCCTTGACAAGTTGTTTGTCGGTCGCGTCGGTGAATCGAAAGGTGCGGCGCATTTCATGCGTCCATCCTACGCCGGATACTTTGGGGCGACAACCAAGCCTGATCGAACTCGGCGGCGGCAAGCGCTTGCGGAAAACAAGGCCCTGCCTCCTCGTGGCCGCGCCCCAAGCGGTTGCCGCCCGCCAACTTGCCGCCGCGTGCCAGCGCACCAACATTCGTTTAGGCAAGCCAATGTCTACGCCTCAATAATCTTGTTGCCGAACAACAGTCGGTCGATCTCCGACAGGCGAAAGGTATCTCGCTGGTGGATGCTGTCGTTGACCAGGCGCATCAGGGCGTGTGTTTCGAGAAAGCACACGCTGCGAATCGGTTCGGCGGCCATATGTTGGGCAAGGTTCTCCAGGTCGTGTTGACGAAAGCCGCTGCCGATGACGGCGAAATAGACGCGGTCGATGCCCGACTGTGCCAGCTCGCGGCTGTGTCGCGTGGCGTAGTCGCAGAATTGTCGGTCGTCGGTGCCCAGCGTGTAGCCGTCGCGGCGGACCTTGGCGTCGAGGATCACGCCGAAGCGGTCGGCCGGGGCCAGCGCCAGACAATCGGCCACACGTCCGCAACCTTGGCCGAGCTCTCTGACCGTGAAACCCAGGCAGCGAAAGGCATCGGCGCAGCGTGTCTCGAACAAACACGATATCGGCTTCTCGCCGTCGGCGACTCTGTAGGGAACGGACTCTGTGCCGTTCCGCATGCCCCGCGCCAGGTCGGCCAGGTCGCACAGCCCGGCCGGCAGAAACGGAAACCGCGTTGCCGCGCTGCAGGATGGCCTTCCCAGGCCGTCACGTGCGATCTCGACGTTCTCCTTGTCAACGACCTCCACTCGTGGCCACAACCTTTGTTGGCGATCGGCCACGCGCACGGCGACCTGCAGGAACCGCACGTCGCCCGGATGCTGCCGTACGGTGCGCTCGTGAACGACGGTCACGCGTGGCGGGCGGTCGCTGTCCGGCACTTGGTCGCGCGACGTGCGTTCGATGGTGACTTCGCGGTTTTCGCGGCTGCGATCGAAGCCGGTCATGGTTTGGGCCCACAGCGATTCCCAGCGCCGCGTGCAGCGAACGCGCATGCTCTTGGCCAGCGGGTGTTCCGGATGGCCGGAGATCCAGCCTTCGACGTCGCCGGCGATTTGTGCCACGCGTTGCCGCGTGAGCTTGTAATCGGCGGCGACGACGTCTTGCGTCTCGCCTTCGAGCACATGCCGCTCGTAGATGCGGCAATCGCGGTCGCTGGGCGCATGGGGCCTGCGCTGGCGTTTCGGTTTGTCGTTTGGTTCGGACATTTGATGAGGGATGAGGGGGTTGGGGGTTGGGGGTTGGGGTTCGGCCGGTTCGGCCTCAGGGGCGATCAGTGCGGACCCTGTTTGCCACCAGCTTTAGCTGGTGGTTGGCGACCCTACCCAACCAATCTTGAGCCGGCTTTAGCCGGGCTTCTCGTGGCCTTGCAGATCGCCGGCTCCAAGGAAAACTTTCTCGTTCGTGCAAATTTGCACGAACGAGAAAAAACCGAAGGATCTCATCATCTCGTAGTTCCAGGGTGGTATCTTTTTTGGGCTCGAGCGGTCACTTCTTTCAGTCTGCGGGCAAAGTGGCTTGGCATGGCTTCGCGACGTTCCAACGGTTTGCGTTCCCAGCAGATTGGCCGGGCGCCCTTGAGCGCCTCTTTGCCAGGCGCGGCAGCCGCGAGCGCAAATTTGCGCTCACGGGAAAACACGAGGGATTTCGCCATCTTTTACCCCGTTAGCGGGGCTGCGGCGGGCGTTGGCCCGGTTGGCGTTCCCAGGGCCGACCGCTTCACCCAAGTCTCCGCCGCGAGTGGCTTGGGATGCGTCCACGTCGGCCGGAAGTTGCTGGACCCATCCCCAGCCTCCCTAGAAAGTGGCTTGGATCACGTTCCTAACGCAGGTCCGCTCGACGGCTCTTGCAAATTTGCAAGGGCCGCAAAACACGAGGGATTTTGGCATCTCGTAACCCATTGGTCGGGGCTTCTGCCAGCGCGTTCGTTTGCCCGTTGGGGCCGACCATTTTACCGCTCAACTGGCTTGGGTGGCTATACCTGCAAATCATCGGTTTGGGCCGCGCAGCGCTTCCCCATCTGTTTCGCGAGATTGCTCGCCAGCCGGACCACTGGTTCTCTGCGCTGGCCGCGATCACGGGCGAGGATCCGATTCCAGCGGGAGCCGAGGGCAACATGGCCGCCATGACGGCGGCCTGACTCGGCTGGGGCCGGACGCATGGCTACCTATAGCCGGATGCGGGTCAGCGACTTGCTGGCCCTGCTTCAAGAACGGCTTTCAACGGACGAGCTACGGGCACTGCTTGCCGACCCCAACGAACTGCAGGCCCGGA
The DNA here is from genome assembly GCA_035533075.1 of Pirellulales bacterium. NCBI lineage: Bacteria > Pseudomonadati > Planctomycetota > Planctomycetia > Pirellulales > Pirellulales bacterium. The sequence continues at coordinate 7,100 of DATLUO010000135.1, forward strand.
ATGCGCAGATTGAAGGTCACTGCGTGGACAACCGTGAAGCGCGGCTGGCAACGTGGTTTTCGAGGCTTCGCGCCGGTGAATAGGAAATCACGAGCAACATCGATTTTGGCTACAACTGCATCGCCTGGTCGGCAAACGACATGGCACATTTTTGGTGGCCGGTGGCGCACGATTGGCCGAGAGGCATTATGGCTGATGCCAGCGTGCGCGCGTTCGCCGAACTGTATGCCAGCCTCGGTTATGAGGGGTGCGGGGACGGGAGATTCCAGCGCGGCTTCGAAAAAGTGGCTCTTTTCGCCAAGGACGGCGCGCCCACGCACGCGGCGCGGCAACTTCCCGACGCAAGATGGACCAGCAAGCTGGGCAGGTGGGAGGACATTGCGCACCGTTTAGAGGCCCTGACTGGAAATGAACCAAACGAGTATGGAGAAATCGTCGTTTTCTTTCGGCGCCCGAATGCCAGTTTTGGCCGGCGCAGTTGGCTCGATGCGCTTCTTGATGCCACGCGGACGGCCTTAGGAACGCTTGCCGCATCCCGGCGCAGGTGACGCACGAAATTGCTGCACCGGATACACGGCGCGCCTTGCCAGCTTTGGGTCTAGCCCCAGCATCGTCGTCGAACCGTGAAAGATCGTCGCTCTCGACTAAATCGCAGACTCGGTTAGGCGCTTCTTGAGTTGGGAAACGGCAGCGAGGACGTCGCTGGCCGTCCGGCGAACAGTCCACGTTTTGTGCCGCCGCTGCTCGTCCATCACGGCGGCGACGATTTCGCCCGTGTTAAAGCATTCGATGTCGGCATAGCGGTCTCGGTGCCAAAACGAAATGCAGACTCCTTCCTCGACCGACGGGCTAACGTCGGGCTTAGGCACGTCATCCGTCGAAAGGCACTCGAGGACCTTGGCTGCGGCGCGGAGGGCCACGTCGTTGGGCGGGTCGGAGCCGTCGTCATCCCAGTCGGGTGCCAAGCGCGTCAGCGGCCGCAACGATTTTGGGAGCGTTGTTTCGCGAAACTCGTCGGTTGCGTCGATCATTGTTCGCTCATGGAGACCGGAAAACAGTTCGTATGGCAATTTCGCGTCCAGGGGTTAAGTTCCCGCTTTCCGCGCCGCCTCGAGCCGCTCTTTCCACTCCAGTTCGTGCAGGAAATTGCCCGTGTGGACCGGGAGATCCTTGCCGCTGAGCCCCGCAAGCTCCGCCAACCGGCGGGCTTTGCGCTCGTGGCTGTAGAAATCGGTCGCGCCCGCCACCTTCGCCGTCGCAATAATCAAGGCGTCAGCTTTTAGCACCGACCTGGACAACTGGTCGGCCTTGGGCAAACCGCGATGGTCTTGCCACAACTTTGCCGAAACGCTTGCAGCGCGAATGTCGAAGGGCGGCATGAAGAAGCGTTGCTGCATTTCCGCCACGAACTGCCCGTGTTGCGCGTGCGGAATGCCGGCGAGCAGTTCCGCGACCGCGACGGTGGGAACCACGATCTGCCGCTTCTCGTCGTGGAGCATTTCCAGCAGCATCCATGCGCGTTGCTGAAGTGCCAGGTCGTCGTCGGTGGCCGACTTCGGACGCGCCGTGCTCAGCGCCCGCATGGCCCACATCAGGACCATGGCGTCAATCGCCGCACTCATGACTCCCCCGTGAGCTCGGCGAGGTACGCGGCCGGATCATCGACTACGTCCCAGGCGCTGCCGCCTGCGCGACGCAGCGCCCGCATCGCCTCCGAAACCGAACCTATTTCGGGTCGCTGGACGTCGGCCACCGTGAAGCCGACGACGCGCCAGCTCGTCTTCAGCCAGCGCGCGGCGCCATGCACGACGACGTTCTCGTAGAGATATTGCCCCAGCCGGCGCGCGACTTCGGTCGACTCCACGTCGCAATACAACAGCCGCGGCTGCCAAGAGACGCGCAAGGCACAGCGATTGGCCGTGGCGCCGCCGACCCGCGCGACCACACCCGAAATCGACGTCTCGCCTTCAATGATCAGCCTGGTCGATATCGTCTTGAACGAGTCGGCCGTGAGCTCCGCCAACCGCTCGCCGTCGTCCGGGGTGCGCAGCACGATGCTGCACCCCAGCGACCGCGCGACGGCACTCAGCTCCTCCACGGGATGGAGCACGAATTCGTTCTCTCCGATCTCTTCCGGGGACGCGAGAATCGCTCCGGTCTGTCGCAAATGGGTCAGCGCCTGCGCTGGATTGGGGGTCGCGAACTGAAACACCGCCGACCCGCGCTTGATGCCCACCAGTCCCAAGGGCGAACCGCCGGCCGCAACTTCGCTCTGCTCGTCTTCGTCGTCTTCGGCCTCTTCGCCCGCGGCCAGCCGCTGCAAAGCCCGCAGCACGCGCGCAAGCTGGCCGATCGGTATTTTTTCGGGCACCAGGCCCGCCGCGCAGAACGCGACCTCGATTGCCGCGGGCGTCTTCTTTTTCGTGCTTGCTGTGTGGCTGGCCATGCAGACTGCCTTCTTTCGGTTCGGGCAGCGGGAATCGCTGCCTGCCTTCGATATTAGGGGTGTCGGATGGCCGGAGCAAGCACCGCAATGACCGACGCGAAAATGCCGGCTACGCGGGGCGGACCGGCCTAAGCTTGCGGAGGGACGATGGTCAACGGCACTCTGGCGACGACTTCCCATGGATCGTCCTCCGTCGGTCGGCGGGAGACCTGGACGAAATAGCGTCCCGGCATGTTCGTTGGAAAGCCAGGGAGCCGACCGCGAATGCGAGAACGCTCGAACTCCATCAGATCCACCTCGTATTCCGTTATCGGCAAGGTGGTATTGTCCGGTTGCGACAACTCCACGCGTGCAAATTCCCTGCACGGTTCGGCCGGATTCTGTCGCGCCCAGACCGACACCAGCTCGAAAAACAAGGGGATCATTTGTGGATGCGGCTGTTGGTCCACAGGCACTAGCGAGAACTGCTCGACGATATCGAAGATGCTCAAGCTGTTCGAATCACGATCAACCGCTGAGCCTCGGCACAGAAAGGTCCAGATATGCTCGATCATTTCACCAACTTAATATCAGGCAGCCGGATGGACAGCGACCGTTCGTAGTGCGAGCCTGTCGCCAGGTGCCGAATCGGCATGCGCAAGGAGTGGTAGACCGAGGTGGCATCGCTTGCCAGCCGAAGCGGAAGCCCCTCCTCACGAAGTCTGGCGTTTCGGGCCGGCACTTTTTGATCCAGGACGAACCTGGCCATTTGCCGGGCCCACCACCACGAGCCGTGCTGGTCGTCGTGGATTTCACTGGCGAACGCTTTGGGGGCATTGTCGTGAATGCCATTTAAGACGTAGAGATAGACCGCCACGGCCGCATCGTCGGGATGTCGATATCCATCATCGAATTCGACGACGAGCAGCTTCGAGAGGCGTTCGATGAGTTTCCCGGCGCCGCCAGTTTCAACTGCCACAACCAGCGACCGGAAAGCCGCTTGAGATCGGGCGGCGCGCAGAAACGTCCGCAGGTTGCTGGCGAACGTGAGAGTTGCCGCCAACTCGACGCTCTCGATGTTTTTGAAGACGGCTTCATCAATCATGGACAATCCTTCGCTCCGTCCAAAACTCGGTCGGCCGACCGAGGGCGGCGGGTAAGCGCAACGTGCTACCGAGGAAACGTCTACTCAGCGAATTTGGTTTGCTCCAGACGACGACGCACCTGAAGCCGCAGGGCGGCGACTAAGGGCCCAGGCAGCCGCGATGAGGCGAAGTCGATCGCTTCACGACACCGGTCCCCGGCGCCGGGTGACCCGTTTCGAGCCTCTTCCATTGCAAGGTAGACCTTAGCGATAGCCTCCCGATTTGTATCCCGAATCGCCCGGGCCAGGCTAATCGCTTCCAAATAAAGAACGCGGCCAAGCTCAGGACTGTCGGCACGAAACGCGATCAGACCCTTTGTTGCGATATATGCGACTCGTTCGCCGGCGTTAAGCGACGTTACGCGGATGCGACGAACTGTGGCTTCTGCACGTTGATCATCGCCTTTCATCGCCGCCGCAACAGCGTAATTATTAAGGAGCGTGTAATCGTTGGGATTACTTCTCAAGCCGACTTCCGCAAATGCTAATGCGCGCTCTAGGTCTCCGGACGCTGTGGTGGCGATGAACGATCCGTGGATAGCAGGCCGGCTCGAAAAGGGCTGGTCCCGCTGCCACTCTTCAGTCTTTTCAATGGAAGCAACCCAGTCCTCTCGCTCCCAGCTTCTGAAAGCGGCAGCTTCAGGAGAAAGCTGCAATTGTGGCACGGTCAGGCTGACGACATTCCGGCAGAGCCATGCCGCCTGTGCGACCGCATTTTCCGACGGCTCCCGTAAGGACGCTTCAACAAGTCGGCGTCCGCTCCGAATCTTCCCCGCCGACAACTCGATCGTTCCAACGGCACTGGCGAGTTCCGAAGCGTGGAAATCTGAAAAGCGTCCGTTCTCAAGAAGTCTTTTTGCACGCTTAATCAAGCGCGATGTCCGGTTCATCGCATCCGCCGTCGCTATTTCGGCCGCGAGAATCCAGGGGTCGTTTTGAACTAGTGGTGACGCAACAAGAATCCGATGCGCCCGGTCGCCCTGCTCGTCATGTAGAAAGAAGCGCGCCGCAGACCGAAGGATAAGACGGTTCTGTGGTGCAAGGGACAGCGCCACCTTCATTGCATGCTCCGCTTTGTCGAGCACGCCGAAGGACGTGTACAGCAAAGCTAAGTTGCACCATTGAATCGGATTCCGAGGATAATCGGACAGAAGTTTGCGAACACGATGTATCTGCACAAAAGTCTTGCCGTCAGATTCGGTTAACAGTCGTGGTGAATCGAACGCGCCAACCGGCGAACCAAGTCCCGGCAACTCCGCAAGAGCGTTAGCGGTGGGGCTACCGAGATAGATTAACGCGATGCTACGAGCAGCGTCTGGAGCTAACGGATGACCTACAACGTAGTTAGCCGCCTCTATCGCGATTTGGTCAAGACCTAGAGTTAACGCTACCGAAACTAGGTCCGAAGCGACGGAAAGAGTGGGCGACTGTTTCCAATCGTGCAACTGCATTGCGACGGCCTCCTCGGTGAATCGAGGTTGACCGGCCCCGCCAATAGGAATAAGCTCGCCGCGACCAAGAGTGTCGTCGGAGTGGCGCCATCGGGGCACGACTTGCCGCCGCCTATCTTCGAGAAGAAGTGCCATTCGTCAGCTTTTGCCGCGTAAATGAAGTTCGGCCTTGAACCGGAGCAGGTCAAAGGCGGAAACATATCGTTCTAGCGCGTAGCGGTGCGCCCTAAAACTCATGGGGTGCCCACGCAGCGCCGGGTCCGGGTCGCAAAGCTCCGTCACGATTCTCGACAGTTTCTCGCGGATCGCTTCCGGAGCATGCGTCGAAAACTCAGCTACAGCTTTCGGAAACGCTGCTTGCAGGTATGGCAATACGTCGGCGAATGTAACTGCGGGATTGCATGGTTCAAATGTGTTATCAAGATACTTGATAAGTAATGCGTTGATATGCACTCTCGTGAAGAAGAACACCACGAGGCTCCCAAGCAGATACATATCGTAGCCGAATCGCTTCGTGTTCTCGTCGACGGCCGCCCCGCAAAGAAGCTCAAAAGGAGCATAGCCCATGTCACCTGCAAATTTAAAATCGTCGTGCGGAGCGCGGAGTCCCTTTGCCCAGGCGCGGCCGAGATCCCCAAGCTTAGATCTGCCTTCCACCGCGAACACGAGCACGTTCGAGGGCTTCAGGTCCTGATGAGCAATCGCGGCGTGGTGCAATTGCTGTAAGGCCGCGGCAGTACCATGCAGCGTTCGGAGCGCAAATGCTACATCGAATGACTGCTGTTGATCAAGGTAACTTCGTATGTCGCCATCCGCGCGTTCAAATATCAAGTATTCAACTTTTAGAAACTTCCCTAGTGGACTGCCGGGATCGCCCTCGTATGTGCCGTGGTCGATCGCATGTACAACCCGGCTAATCCCGGACGCCTGGCATTTCAAGCAAATGTCCCGCTCAAAAGTGTAGCTCTCGGCCATGTGCTTCATGACATCGATGGTATCTGAGGCGCTGAACGCCGCAGAATAGTCCATCGCCTTGAGAAAGCCTTCGCGGCCGTCTCGTACATTCCGCACGTGGTAGCCAGTAGAAAAATGCCCTCCCGTTGCCGTTGGCCGCGGGACCAGCAATGTCTCGACGACCCAGCCGCCCGGAAGCGTCTTGCCCTCAAGTTCCTTCGCTGGGTAGATCATTATCACTCCGTGACGCAAAAAAAGTCAAACGAACGTTCAGTTCTCCATCGACGGCTCGAACGCGAAGCCTGCTGCACGACTCCAGCGAAAGCCATTTTAGCGAATTCGGGCGCTACGATCAAATGGGTCCGCCGCCCCGCCGCCCCTGCGGCCCTTTGCGCCGGATTTCCGCTTCGCCCGAGCGGATGCCGTCGTATGGTAGGCCAGCACCAGTTCGCGCACTCGGTCGCGCCCCCTTAAACGCCCCAAGAACTTGAAAGAGAATGCCGTAAGTACTCGCCGTTACGCCAAACCGTCGCGCCTCGCGGGTCCGACCTCTTCACCCGATAGCAAGGCAGGCACTTGGCCTGCCTAAGAATTATAGCGGCTGGCGCGCGAGGGTAACAGTCGACAACGGGAATTGACACGCTCACTTCCGCGCGCCGTTATGCGAGAGGTTCAGTTCGAGAAGGCGAGCCAAGATTTCATCGTCCGTTAGATCCGCTGGCCAGCCGTAGGCGGCAAAGACGGCGGCGTCGAGGCGGCAATGGGCGTGGTCGAGCCAGGCGGGACGCTGGTTGTAAAGTATCGTCAACGTCCGCTTGGCAAGCTGCTTCGCACACTCCTCGTCCTTCGCCGCCAGCCGAGGACAGCGGATCGTGCCAATCCCGCGGCTGTCGGCGTTCTCCACGTACCGCGTCCAAGGCCCGTTGAGCGACCCTGGAAATTCCAATACCTCCTCGCGCGTCCACATCGGCGGGTTCAGCCAGTTCGAGCGAAGCTGGTCGAGTTCCTTGGCCGCGTCGGCAATCGCCGCGCACTGCGCGTCAGTGGGCTGCGGGAAAACGAACGTCTCGAAGCACGCGGTCGGGTTGTAGGTCGCGTCGTTGCCCACGCCATGCCAGCCGCAGGTGGCCAGCGTCCAAAGCTCGTGAACACGTGAATGGAGCACGCCGAAGTGGAAATCGTCGTCGAAGGCGATTGCGATGACCTTCGAGTCGGGGATAACGACGGTGTCTAGCCAAACAAAGAGTCGATGCTTTGCGACACGCGCGGTGGCGACGTAGCGCCGCTGGGCGCTGACCGCGCGCCTAAAACCCGGCCTCGCCTCCGCGTGGATCCACCACTTTTCGCGATATGTTTGTCTGCCGTTTGTCGCCCGCGCCGGCCGAACATGCTCCGCGAGGTACTCGTAGGGCGACTCGTACCGGACCGCGTTTTCTGCGGCCATGCCAGGGCCAAAGTCAATGATCCACTTTCCGGAACAGCGTCGGACCAAATCGCTGCCATTCCGCCAGGGCCGAAGCACGTCGCTATTGGCCCGCCCATCAGGGTTCGGCTGGCGCAGCATTGCCTCCGCTTGCTCGGCGCCGATGTCGAAATCACCGACCTTCGTTGTGCCCATGAAACACAGGCCGGCATTCGGGTGCAGCCGCTGCGCCCGCGTGACGTCCAGGCCAACGCTTAGGTCCGGGTTGATCGTGACGACGTTCCGGCCGTCAAGTTTGGGTTGATCCGCGGTGTCGCTCGGTCCAAAGCCGATCATCGAGATTCTGGTTTCGGCCCCATCGAGGATCCAGTCGCGGTCGGAAATCGCCCAGAAAATACGCGCCGTTTCCCCAATCCTCTCCAATACGCGTCGGCTGCCTGCCTGCTTGATCGCCGTCGTGGCCAGTAGACCGACGCGACGCGCTCGGCCTTCACCGACCATTCGTCTCGCTTTCTCAAACCAATACGAGCAAAGATCGGCAGTCGCCGGTAGACGATCACCGTACATCGCCCAAAGCGGTTCGACGTATTCCGCGCCCAGTGCCGAGCGCATCTGCTTGTTGCCCAAGAATGGTGGATTGCCGACGATGTAATCCGCCGACGGCCAGACCGGTTCCTTGGGATGTTCGGGTTCGCTAACGTCAATGATCGCATCCTTGGGGTGGATGCTTTCGATCGGGTCGAGCACGGGGTTGCGGGGCGCGGGGAAGCCGTTGTCGTGCTTCCATTGCAAAAAGCCGATCCAGATTACCACCTGCGCCAACTGCTGGGCGAAGGCGTTGATCTCGATGCCGTGCAGTTGCGTCGGGCGAACTTGCGGCAACAAGCTCGTGCCGTGCGCCGCGGCGTAGGCGATCACTTCCTTCTCCAGGTCGAGCAACAGGTTGATTGCCACATAAAGAAAATTGCCCGAACCACAGGCCGGGTCGAGAATCGTGATGTGGGCCAGTCGCTCCACAAAGTCGCGCAGCAGCTTGTCGTGGTCCCTGCGGGGCTTCGACTCTTTTGCTGCGGTCCGCCGGCCCCCGCCCGTGCTCTTGTCCTTCTCCAAAAGCTTGTCCCAAAGGCCATCGCACTTGGCTTTCACGTCGGACCATTCGCGGCGCAAGGGGGCCATGACCACCGGCTCGAGCAGCGTGAGAATGTCGGCGCGGCTGGTGTAGTGGGCGCCGATCCGCGAACGCTTGGCCGGGTCGAGCGTGCGCTCGAAAAGCGTGCCGAAGATCGAAGGCTCGACGCTGGCCCAGTCGTGCTCGTTGACCAGGATCAGCTCGTCGATCTCCCGCGGGCGCAGCTCGATCGCGTCGGCGTCGGCGAACAGGCCGCCGTTGAAGTGCAGAATGCGGTCGGCGCCGAAGTAGCCGCCCGTGGCCATCGCCTGAAACAGGCCCCGCAAATGCTCGGCCAGCCGCGGCGGCTCGTCTTTGGCGCTGAGCATGATCTTTTTGAAGAGCTTGTTGTCGCGCGTGCCCAACAGGCCGATGTCTTCGGCAAACATGCAGAACATCAGCTTCATCAGGAAGTGGGCGGCCGTTTGGGCGGGCACGCCCCGCAGCCGCATGCCGTCGGCCAACAGGCCGAACCGCTCCGCCGCCTGCTCGGTGATGCCGCGGGCCGTTTCGCCCGGCTTGAGCCGCTCGGGCTCGATGAACAGCTTGCGGAGCACGTCGAGATGGGCCGGCTCGGCGAGCTGGTCGAGGTCGAAGGCGTAGACTTTTTTGGCCGTGCCCGTGAAGTTGGTGTGAATCTCCAGCCAAAATGGCCGCGGAACCAGACATCGGCCCAGCCCTTGCCGCCGCCGGTTTTGCTGACGCCGCGCTCAAAGGTGTAGAAAGCGCCCTCGGGGTCGGCCGCCGCCGGCTTGGGCTGGTCCAGCACGTCGCACAGGTCGAGAAAGTGCTGCTGGCAGGCGCTCCGCTCAGAGAGGTTCGCCCGTTTCCACTTGGCGACGAATTCTTGCGGTGTCATACCGCGTCACCTCCGCCACGCCAGCCACTTGCGGGCCAGCGTCGCCACGAGCGGCGTCAGCCGAGTGCGTGAATAGTTGTCGGCGATGCGCTTCAGCACTTCCACCTGCGTCGGGTAGCAATGAATCGTCGCGGCCAGGGCCGACAGCGGCAGCTTTTTGGTCATTGCCAAAGCGACCTCGCCGATCATCTCTCCAGCATGCTCGGCGACGATCGTGGCGCCCAGCATTTTGCCCGTGCCGCGGTGCGTATGGATGGCCGCGAAGCCTTCCTGTTCGCCGTCCAGGACTGCCCGGTCGATTTCTGCCAGATCGACGCGATAGGTGTCGAACTCGATGCCGCGCTCGGCCGCCTCGCGCGCGGTGAGGCCGACCTGGGCCACTTCCGGATCGGTGTAGGTGCAGCGCGGAATGACCAGGCGGCTCACCCGGCGGCGCCCGAAGAACAGGGCGTTTCGAAGGCAAAGTCGGGCCATGGCGTCGGCGGCGTGCGTGAACTTGTACGACGAACAAACATCGCCCGCCGCGTAGATCGCCGGGTTCGATGTCTGCAAACAGTCGTTCACCTCGACGCCCTTTTCCGTGCAGCGGACGCCCGCCGCGTCGAGGCTGAGGTCGTCGAGATTGGGCGAGCGTCCGGCGGCGGCCAGAATTGCATCGGCGATCAGTTTCCTCTTTTCGCCGCCGCGCTGAAGGACGATGCTCTTGGCGTCGCCCACCGGCTCGGCGGCATCGGTCGTCCAGCCCAGGTGCAGGTGAATTCCTTCCCGCTCGAACTGCGTTTGCACCAGCCGGCTCGCCGCAGGCTCTTCTTTGGGCAAGAGCGTCTCGGGCCGCTGCACCAGGTGTACCTCGCTGCCGAAGCGGCGGAACGCCTGGGCCAGCTCGCAGCCCACCGGGCCGCCGCCGATCACGACCAGCCGCCGAGGAAGTTCGGTCAGCGAAAAAACCGTCTCGTTGGTGAGACAGTCGATGGCTTCGATGCCGGGAATTGCCGGCAACGCGGGCTTGCCGCCGGTGGCGATCACGGCCCGGCGAAACAGCAGCTCGCGGCCCTCGACGTCGAGGCGGTCGCGGCCGGTGAATCGAGCATGCCCGAAATAGACATCGACGCCTTCCGCTTGGAACCGGCGGGCGCTGTCGTGCTGGCCGATCTGTGCCCGCAGCCGCCGCACGCGTTGCATGACGGCCGCGAAGTCGCTGTTGGGCGCACCCGGCAAACGAAAACCGTACTGTTCGCCCAACGAGAGTTGATGCACGGCCCGCGCCGCGCGCAGCAGGGCCTTGCTGGGCACGCAGCCGTAATTCAGGCAATCGCCGCCGAGCAGGTTCTGCTCGACGAGGGCCGCTCGGCCACCCAACCGGGCCGTGCCCAGGGCGGCAATGATGCCGGCCGTGCCGCCCCCGATGGCCACAAGGTTATAGGCGCCCTCGGGCGAGGGGTTCGTCCAGTCGCTCGGATGAGCGTGCTCGACGAGCAACTGGTTATGCTCATCCGGCGGGGCCAACAGCATCGGGCAATCGTTCCTGGAGGTTGATACGTGTTCGTTCGCTGGTCGTGGGCCGGTGCCTCATTTTGAAGGAAAACCGGCCGCAACGAAAGGGACTCCGCCCCGCGCCCGTCTGCGGAGGGCGGGCGTCGCCGCGCGCGAAGCACCACGTTTGTCACGCTGGAGGATGAGACCGGCGTCTCGAACCTGATCGGGCGCCCCGCGATCCGGGAGCGATACCGACGCGCCGCGGCCACCGCCGCCGCAATGCTGGTCTATGGCACGCCGGAGCGGCAAGGCGAAATCATTCACCTCTGGCCAGCAAGCTGGACGCCCGGAACATGGTCGTCATCTGAGGTCATGTCAATCTGCCGCGTCGAAGGTTGGCTGACAGAAGAATTACCAGACAGAAAAATGCTTTGGTCCGCACTTCCCGGAACGGCACGGAGTCCGTTCCCTACAGAATCGCCATTTTTTATGTCTGGTAATTTTTCTGTCAGATTCCCCGGATGGAGTGGGATGCGATGGATTGCCCAAGACAATTATAGCAGATCGACCTTATCGCAGTTCGCCGCCGGGCGGCAGCGCGCTCAGCGGCCGGACCTGGAGAATGCGGCCCAGGGGGCGAATCCGCTCCAAAGAGATCGCGTCAGGCAACGAGTCGGTGCCCACGTTGCCGGCGTCGTCGCGGACCTCCAGCAGCAGATAGACCTCGCCGGGCAAACGCTGGTCGAGCCGCCAGGCATAACGCCCGGTGTTCTCCAGGCCCGAAGCGATCGTCGACCACGGCCCCTGACGCGTCTGCGACCAGAACAACGAAATGCCGCGCACGGCCAGACTTCGATCGGCGGCCTGCCACGAAATGATCAGCCGGTCGGCCTCGTCGCCTTCGCCTTGCACCGCCGAAATCAAGTTCGCGTCGGGCTTGGTCAGATCGACACCGACCCAGACGTCGGGCAGGTCGCCGGCAACCGGCAACGGACTTCGCAGCCCCGTCGTCGTTTCGACCACGACCCGAAATCCATACACGCCTTCGCCCTCCACCTGCACCAGCATCGGACTGTGGCAGTCTTCATCGAGGCCGTAGCTGGTCCACGTGCGGCCACCGTCGGTCGTGATCCACAGCTCGACCTGGGCCACGCCGGCCGAGCCGATGGCATCGACGTCGTACAGCAACTCTAAGCGCGGCTTGTTGACCATCTGGGGCTTGACGCCCGGCGGCACGAGCGCACCGTCAGCCGCGGCGGCGCCGGCCGCCGTCGAGGAAAGATCGGGCAAGCGCTGCACCGGCGATCGGGAGGGTGGATGATCGTCGCCGGCCCCTTCGTTGTTGGAATCGCCGAACGGCGATTCGCCTTCTTCCGCCGGCCAATCGGGCGTGGCCGTGCGAGGATAGGACGCGGGCATCGCGGGCGTGCGCTCGATGGAACCGGCCGGCGATGCAAACAGCGGCGGGTCGCCGGAGGACACGGGTTGCTCTTTGATGCTGTGATTGCCGGCGGCGTCGATCACCTCCGCCCGGACCACCAGGTCGGCGTCCTGCTGGGCCAGCGGCAACACCAATGTGGTCTCGCCGCGGCGCTCGAAAGGCGGGGTCTGGGCGTCGGCCGGATCGACCGCCACGTGCTGCCACTTTTCGGTCGCGCCCGATAGCCGGTATTCGAGTTTGAACGACTTGTGCAGCAGGTGGGCGTCGGCAATGTGCCAGCGGACGATCAGTTCGCCTCCGCCGCCGTGTTGCGCGTCAAGCTCGAGCTGCGGCGGCTCCGTATCGACCACCACCTTAAGCTGGGCGATGGGTGGGCCTTCCGGCAAATAGCGGCCCGAGGCGTACTTGGTCCTGGGCATGAACCAGTATTCGCCGTCCTTGGGAGCCCTGAAAACAAGGCGCCCCTCCGACGGTTTTGCGCGACTTGCAACCTCCCACGTTCGTGCCTGATCGGCGGAAACGTGCAACTCGACGACCCGCGGCGGATCGCCGTTGGCTTGCGAAGCCGGAAACGAAAACGGCACCTCGAAGTCGGTGTACGTTGTATAGGTCGGCTCTTTAGGCGGAGCGGCGGCCGCACCGGCGGTCGTTGCACACGCCGCCAGCGTAACCACCAAGATTCGCGACCAGACCTGCCGCATGGAGTCCGTTCCCGCGGAATGTTGTGAATTGAAGCCGATCCGTTTTGGGCACCCGGCAAATTCGACCGCGTCCGCGCCGTTTTTGCAGTCGATCGCGTGCCGTTTGTGGTGTATCGGTTGCCGGAGCGGCACCGCTTGAACAAGGCTTTCCGTAGACGCGGGGTGAAGCAACCGCGCAAGGTGCGAGGTTTGGGGAGGTCATAACCGGCAATGCCACGCCTCGCGCGGTGGTCGCTCCGGACAAAGCGGTGACTGGGGCAGAGCCGCGCGACAGGCGCGGATTCTGAGAAAAGCTTCGTCGCGGCGATGCCCCGGCTGCGTCACCACCGGGGCCCCTTGTCTCACCCGAGCGCAGGCGGCACGCGTGTCGCATCCAACGAGGTCCGCGGCGAATGCCTTGCGAGACGCGGGACTCAACCACCAACCAAGTCAAACGGCCTCGCGCTGCCAGAATTCTCACGAATTCCGCTAGGCGGCTATTCTTCTTCCTCCGGGTGCAGCACGGCCTTTTCGATGATCTCTTTCTGCACGTTGCCGGGCACCACTTCATAACGGTTGAATTCCATCGTGAAACTCCCCTGCCCGCCCGTCATGCTCGACAAGGCACGGGCATACGTGGTGACCTCCGCCAGCGGCACCTCGGCGGTGACCGTTTGCAAGTCGCCGCCCGCCGAGTCCATACCCAACACTCGGCCGCGGCGGCCCGACATGTCGCTGTTGATGTCGCCCAGCTTGTCGCTGGGCACCGTGATGTGCATCGTCACAATCGGCTCCAACAGCGACGGCTTGGCTTGCTGAAACACGTTGCGGAAAGCCATCGAGCCGGCGGTCTTGAAAGCCGCTTCCGAGCTGTCCACCGGATGGTGCTTGCCGAAATAGACCTCGATGCAGAGATCCTGCACCTTGTGGCCGGCGATCACACCGCGCTCCATGCGTTCTTTGAAACCTTTTTCCACGGCGGGCAAAAAGTTGTTGGGAATGGTGCCGCCCACGACCGAGTCGATCCACAAGAAATTATTGGCCGGATCGTAATGAGAATCCCGCATCGAGGCGAAATTCGCCTTCGTGGCATAGGTTTCAATGTCGGTGCCGCGGGGCAAGGGAAACATGCGAATGTGGACCTCGCCGAACTGCCCGCGTCCGCCCGTCTGCTTTTTGTGGCGGTAGCTGCCTTCCGCCTTGGCCTGGATCGTCTCGCGATAGGGAATCTTCGGCTCCTTGACGTCGACCTCCACCTTGTCGCGCCGCTTCAGCCGCTCGCGGACGATCTGCAAGTGCAGCTCGCTCATGCCGGTCATCACCAGCTCTTTGGTTTGCGCGTCGCGGTCGAGGTGCAGGGTGAGGTCTTCCTCGACGATTTTGTGCAGGGCGGTCGAGAGCTTGCCTTCGTCGCCGCGGCTTTTGGGCGTCACGGCCAACCCGGCCATCGGCGTGGGAAAGGGAATCGGCGGCAACTCGAAGTCGCCCAGGCTGGTGCCGGTGTGCAGGTCTTCCGTTTTGGTGACCGCCACGATGTCGCCCGGACCGGCCTGATCGACCGGCTCCGTGTGGTTGGCCTGCACGCGGTAAAGCTGCGAAAGCTTGACGCCCTTGCGGACCTTCGAGGCGTGTACGGTGTCGTCCTTTTTCAAGGTGCCCGAAAAGACACGAATGAAGCTCAACTTTTGCACAAAGGGATCGATGCGGGTCTTGAACACCTGCGCGATCAGCGGAGCGGCCGGGTCGGGCTTGACTTCCAGCTCGCCGCCGTCGGCGCTCTTCGCGGTGCGCACGACTTTGGTCGGCGGCAAAGCGCAGAGGGCCAGGGCGTCGAGCAGCTCGGCGACGCCATGATCGCTCTTGGCGGCCACGCACAACACCGGTATCACGCTCCCGTCGGCCACCGCTTCCACGATCAGCCGCGAGATTTCCTCTTCGGTCGGTTGCTGGCCATCGAAATAGCGGGCCGTCACCTCTTCGTCATGCTCGATGATCGCCTCGATGAGCGCCGTGTTGATTTCCGCCGGATTGACCACGGCATCTTTGACGTCGGCCGCCGGCTTCAACGTGCTGGTCACGCCGCGGAAGTGGTGGCCGCTGCCCAACGGCACGTTCAGCGGCAGGCAGGACGGGCCGAACAGCTCTTTGATGCTGCCGAGCAACTTCACGAAATCGGCGTTCTCGTCGTCGAGCTTGCTGACCACGATCATCCGCGCCAGGCCCGCCTTATGCGCCTCTTGAAAGACGCGGCGGGTATTGACCGCGATGCCCGAATGGGCGTTGATCACGATCACCGCGGTTTCCACGGCCCGCAATGCTCCGATGGTCTGGCCGATGAAGTCGGGGTAGCCCGGCGTGTCGATCGCCTGAAAGAGCTTGCCGGCATGGTCGAAATGGACGACGCTGGCCTCGATCGTGTATTTGTGGTGCTTCTCTTCTTCGTCGAAGTCGCAGACGCTCGTGCCGTCATCGACGCTGGCCGGGTGCTTGATGGCGCCGGTCTTGGTCAGGATCTTATCGACGAGCGTCGTCTTTCCCGCCGAACCGTGGCCACAGAAAGCGAGGTTGCGAATGTCTTCAACGTTGCGTAGCGGCATAAAGCTTCCTTTTCGTTGTCGTGGATGACCAGAAGAACAAAGGATTACGTCGGAACTACTCCTTCATGCCGGCGGCGTTTTGGCGGGCCGCGGCGATCGCGTCGGGCAAAGTGAGCACGCCTTCATACAGCGCGCGTCCGATAATGCAGCCCTCGACCGGCAGGGCCGCCAGGGCGGCGATGTCGGCGGAGCGCGTGACGCCGCCCGAAGCGACGATCGGCAGGTCGACGGCGGCGCGAAGCTCTTTCAGGGCCGCCAGGTTCGGCCCCCCCAACATGCCGTCGGTGGCGATATCGGTGTAGATGATGGCGGCGATCGGCTCGTCGGCAAAGCGCGCGGCCAACTCGGTGGCGGCCACGTCGCTGGTTTCCAGCCATCCGTCGGTGGCAACCCGGCCACTACGCGCGTCGAGACCCAGCGCAAGCCGGCCGGGAAAACGGCGGCACATCCGCCGAAACCAGTCCGGCTCGGCCAACGCGCGAGTGCCGATCACCAGGCGCTCGAGACCCAGATCGAGCCAATCGGCGATGGTCTTTTCGTCACGGACACCGCCGCCCAATTCGCACGGCACGCCGACCGCCTCGAGAATCGCACGGACCGAGGCGGCATTGACTGGACGGCCGTCGCGCGCGCCGTCGAGATCGACCAGGTGGAGGCGTTCGCCGCCTTGCGCCACCCAGTGCCGGGCCATGGCCACGGGCTCGTCGGCAAACACCGTCTCGCGCTGGTAGTCGCCCTGCTGCAGGCGGACACACTTGCCGCCGCGCAGGTCTATCGCCGGCCAGATCTGCATCGTGAATGGAACTCCCCACAGACGAAGAGTCGGAACAGGAAATCAAAATATGCCACACGCCGATGGGTGCCGCAAGTGGGCCTATTCCATCCTAGCGCAGATCGTTGACCAGCGAGTCGTCGAGCGATGGAAGCTCGGCCCAGGCGCCGGACGCGAAACAGGCCGCCAACTCGTCTTGCGCGGAAGCCAGGGCGGCAACGATCTCAGGGCAACGGTCGGCGACGTCGTTTTGCTCCCAGCGGTCGTCGGGCTTGGTATACAGTTGCATCGTCGGTGGCTCGGCGGGCATCCGATGGGGCGGCGTCCGCAAATACCAGATCGGCGTGCGGAAGCCCCGTTCGCCATCTCGGCCCACAAGGCAGATACGATCGCGAAGCGCGACGGCCTCTTCGCGGACCACCGGCATCAGGCTGCGGCCGGCCCCGCCCGCCGCAGCGACCAGCCCGCCGATCTCCAGCAGCGTGGGTGCCAGATCGCAGGACTGCGCCAACGAGGCACTGCGGCCGGCGGCGTTCAGCCCGTCGGGGAAACGCATCAGCCAGGGGGTTTGCACAAGCTCGCCAAACAGGGCCTGGTCGACGTCGCCCAAGCGGCCGTTCCGCCCCAGAGGAAAGCCCCGCGCGCCGAGCACGACCAGCAAGGTGTCGGCGAGAAGCTGCTCGGCTTCCAGCGCCTCCAACCATCCGCCCAGGCATTCGTCGAGCAGCGTCACTTGCCCGGCGTAAGATTGGCAGATGCCCCACAACTCGTCCGGGTCGTGGCCCAGCGCAAGATCGCGCGAGGGTGGCTGGATCATGCGAGACGGCGGCGGCTCGTCCGCGTCGGCATATTGCAGCCGAAACTCGTCCGGGGCGTCCCAGGGGGCCGACATTCCTTGGCTGTGCAGCCATAGAAAGAACGGCTCGCGTGCGCCTTCCAGCCACGCCAGGGCGGAGGCAAAAAACCGGGCCAGATGCGTCTGGTCGATCGAGTCGCCCGGCGTGGCCTGTTCCGCACACGGCGCCGCGCCGAGCCGCAGGACTTCCCCGAAGCGACCGGCGAGCGGATGGCCGGCGACGAGCGGTTCATCGGTGATGCACGTGGTGATAAAGCCCTCGTTGGCGAACCGCTCGGCGAGCGGTGGACGCGGCGGCAAGTCGGCCGCCTGGCGCTCGAGGCGGTGCGTGCCCGACCACCAGCTTCGGCAAAGCTCTTGCAAGTCGGGCTGGTCGACGAACGCCTGGTCGAACAAGAATCCTTCCGCGGCCAGGCGATTGAAGTGCGGCGTGGCGACCCAGGTGTTGCCGTAACAACCCAAGAAACCAGAGTGCAAGCGATCGATGACCATGACGACGACGTTCATGGAGTCTTAGCATAGAGAGTCGTCGCCCGCTGAGAAGGCGCAAGGCGTCAGGCATCCGGCGGCGAGCAACGGTAGTTGCAGACCCTGGAGCCAGTTCTTTCCATTCCGCCAGTGCGAGCTTAAACTCAGATCTGGCGACCAACGCCGACGGTTTCGAGGAAACGCCATCATGGCTCGACAAACACGGCGGTACATGTTGCGTAGACCACGACGTCATTTTAATTTTACATCCACGATGTTTGACAGATCGCTCAGCCTCTTCCTTGTTGTCTTGATCCTGTCCGCGGCGGCCTCTTCGGCCGCTGAGCCGGCCAAGCCGATTGATTTCAGCCATGACATCGCTCCGCTGATCAAGACGCACTGCGGCAAGTGCCACACCAACGGCAAGGCCGAGGGATCGCTCTCGCTCGATACGCGCGAGGAGTTGCTGAAAGCCAAGGCCGCCGTGCCGGGCAAACCGAGCGAGAGCGAACTCATCAAACGCCTCATCACCGCTGATGCGGACGAGCGGATGCCCGCCAAGGCCCCGCCGCTGGCGGCCGAGCCAATCGCGATCTTCACCGCCTGGATCGAGCAGGGCCTGCCGTGGGAAGAAGGTTTTACGTTCAAGACCGACCGCTACGTCGCGCCGCTCCGGCCGAGACAGGTCGAGCTGCCGCCGGCACGCGACGGCGCCACCCATCCGATCGACCGGATTGTGGCGGCCTACTTCGCCGAGCACGAAGTCGCACCGCCGCCAAGACTCGACGATGCGGCGTTTGTGAGGCGCGCGTCGCTCGACGTCGTCGGCTTGCTGCCTGCGGAAGGGGAGCTGGAGTCGTTCCTGGCCGACGGTTCGGCGGACAAACGCGAGCGGTTCGTCCGCCGGCTGCTCGACGACCGCCGGGCGTACGCCGACCACTGGCTTACGTTCTGGAACGACCTGTTGCGGAACGACTACCGCGGCACGGGCTACATCGACGGCGGACGCAAGCAGATTTCCAAGTGGCTCTATCAATCGCTGGTCGACAACAAGCCCTACGATCAGTTTGTCCGCGAGTTGATCAGCCCCAACGGCGACTCGGAAGGTTTTGTGTATGGCATCAAGTGGCGCGGCCGGACCAACGCCAGCCAGACCACGCAAGTGCAGTTTTCGCAGAATGTGTCGCAGGTGTTTTTCGGCATCAATATGAAATGCGCCTCCTGCCACGACAGCTTCATCGACCGTTGGAAGCTCGACGATGCTTACGGCCTGGCGGCCATCGTGGCCGACGCGCCGCTGGAGATTCGCCGTTGCGACACGGCGACCGGCCGCATGGCCTCGCCGAAGTTCCTGTGGCCGGAGCTGGGCGAGATCGACGCCTCATTGCCGAAAGCGGGCCGGCTGGCGCGGCTGGCCGAACTGGTGACGCAGCCGGAAAACGGCCGTTTTTCACGCACCATCGCCAACCGTCTGTGGCAGCGGCTCATGGGCCGCGGGCTTGTCCATCCGGTCGATGTGATGGCCAATCGTCCCTGGAGCGAAGACCTGCTCGATTACCTGGCCAACTACCTGGTCGAGCAGGGTTATGATTTGAAGAAGTTGCTGGAGCACATCGTCACGTCAGGCGCCTATCAGTCGCAGTGCGCGGCGGTGGAAAGCGAGTCGAGCGGCGACGACTATGTTTTCCGCGGGCCGGAAGTGAAACGCATGACCGCCGAGCAATTTGTCGACGCCGTGTGGCAGATCACCGGAACTTCGCAAGGCAAGCCGGTGGCTCCGGTGGCGCTGGCCGATTTTTCGCCGGATACGCCGAGCGAGCAGCGGTTTGTGCGCGCATCGCTGTTGTTCTGTGATGAGCTGATGCGGTCGCTGGGCCGGCCGAACCGCGAGCAAGTGGTGACGACGCGCGGCGACGTGCTGACGACCTTGCAGGCGCTCGATCTGACGAACGGGCCGGCCATCGCCGAGACGCTGGCGCGCGGCGCCGCCAACTTGTTGAAAGACAGTTCGTCTTCCGACGCTCAAGCGATCGTCAGCCGGCTTTACTTGCAGGCATTGTCGCGGCCGCCGACCCCGAGCGAGCTGGCCGCGGCCCTGGAGCTGATCGGTTCGCCGCCAACGCAGGACGGCCTGGCCGACCTGCTCTGGGTGCTGTTCATGTTGCCGGAGTTCCAGTTGATAAGATGAGATGAGTTGTGAGCCGCGCTCAGCCGTAAGGTGGGACAAGCGAGCTTGCGAGCGCCGGCCCACCGCTAAAAACGAGAGAGCACCCAGAGACTTCCCCGTGCCGAACTATCGTCGCTACTATGTTCCCGGCGGCACTTACTTCTTCACCTGCCTCACTCTTCGGCGGTGGCGGATCATGACCACGCCTCTGGCGCGCAACTGCTTGCGCAAGGCCATTCAAACGGTCCAGCGCGACCACCCGTTCGACCTGGTGGCCATCGTGCTCTTGCCCGACCATTGGCACACGGTCTGGTCGCTTCCGCCCGGCGACGCTCGCTATCCGCTCCGCTGGTTGCGGATCAAGGAGGAGTTTACGAAGGCATGGCTGGAGGGCGGCGGGGGCGAACTACCACAGTCAACTTCGCGTAAGCGACATCGCCAACGTGGCGTCTGGCACAAGCGATACTGGGAGCACACGGTTGAAGACGAAGACGATCTCAAGCGATGCGTCGACTACGTGCATTGGAACCCGCGAAAGCATAAACTGGTAGAACGCGTCCAGGACTGGCGCTGGTCGTCGTTTCACCGGTTCGTTAGCTTGGGGGAATACGAATTGGAGTGGGGCGGCACCGATCCAACGCCCGACTGGGACGCGCCGGAGTGGGGCGACGTCGAGTAGTGAGCGTTCAGTGAGCCGGGCGTAAGGTGGAACAAGCGAGCTTGCGAGCGCCGGCCCACCGTTTGCCGCGCAGCCAACGAGTGAGGAACACACTCAAAAAACGAAGCCGAGTTGAAAATCCAGATCTCTCACGGTGGGCCAGCGGTCGCAAGCTCCCTTGTCCCACCTTACGGCGACAACGATGAACGACGACAAACCTATTCAACACTCCCTGTCACGCCGCGAGTTCGTCCAGGGGATGACCGCCGCCACGCTGGCCACGCTGGCCTCCGGCGAGCCGCGGCTGTTGGCCGATGAGTCGCTGCCGACCCCGGCACCCACGGCCGACGCCTGCATCCTGCTCTGGATGGCGGGCGGCATGGCCGCGCCGGAAACCTTCGATCCCAAGCGATACACGCCCTTTGAGGTCGGCGTGCCGTCGGAACAGATTCTCTGCACGTTTCCGGCCATCGACACGGCCGTCGACCACATCAAGGTTTCGCAGGGACTGGAGAACGTCGCCCGCGTCATGGACCGCGGCACGCTGGTCCGATCGCACGTGGTGGCCGATCTCGGCAACATCCTGCACTCGCGGCATCAGTATCACTGGCACACCGGCTACGTGCCGCCGCAGACCGTGGCCGCGCCGCACATCGGCTCCTGGATCGCCCGGCTGCTGGGACCGCGGAACCCCGCCCTCCCCGCCTTCATCAACATCGGCCAGCGGCTCGACGGCGTGGGCGAGGCTGAAGAGTTGAAAGCGTTTACCACGGCCGGTTTTTTGGGAAGCGAATTCGGGCCGTTCAACCTGCCGTTTCCCAACGACGCCATCGCCGCCGTACAGCCGCCCAAGGGCATGACGCCGGGCCGGTTCGCCAATCGCGAGCGGTTCTTGCGAAAGCTGGTCGACGAAAGCCCGGCCAAGAATCTGGCCAGCGACTACCATCAGGAGTCGATGCTGCGGGCACTGGGCAACGCATACCGGCTGCTCAGCGCGAAAGAGCGAGACGCCTTCGATCTCACGAAAGAGCCGCCCGAAAGCGTCGAAAAGTACAACACGGGCCGGTTTGGGCTGGGATGTCTTTTGGCCCGCCGGCTGGTCGAGTCGGGGGCGCGGTTTATCGAGGTCACGACCGAGTACGTGCCGTTTTTGCACTGGGACACACACGAGAACGGGCACGCCACGCTGGTCGAAATGAAGAAGCAGATCGACCGCCCGATTGCCCAGCTCGTGCTCGACTTGGAACAGCGCGGCTTGCTGGACCGCACGCTGGTGATTGTGGCCAGCGAGTTCAGCCGCGACATGATGATCGAAGGCGTGCCGGGCAGCACCGCCAGCGACCAGTCGCGTGCCCGGACCGACGTCATGAAAGAGATGGTCCACTACGGTCTGCACCGGCACTTTACCGGTTCCGGGTCGGTGCTGTTGTTCGGGGGCGGCATGAAGCGCGGTTTTTTGTATGGCGAGACGGCGCCCGAGCGGCCGCTGTTGACGACCAAAGACCCCGTGTCGATCACCGACTTGCACGCCACGATCCTCACGGCGATGGGCATTTCGCCGAAGGCGAGCTTCGTCGTGGAGAAGCGACCGTTTTATGTCACCGAAGACGGCAAGGGCCAACCGGTCGACGCGCTGTTTGCTGCGGATCCGCAGCGGCGAGCGAGGTAGCCCGCTTGCTCCGCAAGCGGAAGGGCGTTGTTGATCTTTGACGACTCCCTGACTGAAGATCCAAACCATTGGAGAGCCGTTCCGCTCGCGGAGCGAGCGGGCTACGAACATGAAAATCTACACCAAGACCGGCGATACCGGGGAGACGGGCCTATTCGGCGGGCCGCGCGTCCGGAAAGACGATCCGCGCATCGAGACGTTCGGCGACGTCGACGAATTGAATGCGGTGCTCGGCATCGCGCGGAGCGAAGCACTCGGCGACGGCATCGACTCATTGTTGGCGAGGATCCAAAGCGAGTTGTTCGATCTCGGCGCGCAGCTCGCGTCGCCGCGGCCCGACCGCATGGACACGCGGCGCATCACGGCGGACCATATCGCGGCCCTGGAATCGGCCATCGACCAACACGAAAGCGGTCTTCCACCTCTGACGGCGTTCATCTTGCCGGGTGGCACGCGCGGGGCGGCCCTGTTGCACCTGGCCCGCACGGTCTGCCGCCGCGCGGAGCGACGCCTGGTGACGCTCATGGAACGCGAGCCGATCGCCTCCGAATGCCTGATCTACCTGAATCGGTTGAGCGATCTGCTCTTTGTGCTGGCTCGTGCAGCCAATCACGCCGGCGGCTGCGAGGACGTTTTGTGGCAAAGCAAGTAACGCCCGAGTTTTCAGTTCCCGTCCTTGCTGATACGAGCCGGCGGTCGTCTAGCGGTTGTCAGCCTTGGGCGAGCGCTTGGCGGATGCATGCTCCTCGAGAAGCTTAATAAGCGAACCATCGCGGTCGGTCCACCGCACAACCGTCTCGTCCGATAGCGTAATGTCGACAATATCAAAGACCATTTCGTGGCAGATGGTCCAAGCTTGTATGGAGCGAACCGGGACTGTCTGGCAGGCAAAAAAGCCGCACTGCCTAACAAGCGACGAGCCAACCACGAGATAGGTATCGTTCTTCAACGCCCGCCGTATTCGGTCGTCGAGACGTGAGCACAGCTTCCGCCATCTTGAAACTGCGGTATGAAGGAAGTTGTCCATCCGTTCCAGGGTCATGATTTCCGGCGCCTTGACCGTTTGCGTCGGCGTCTTGGCCACGCGCTACTTCCGCAACGCCAGCTTCTGGCAAGACACCCATACCCAATCTAACCTCGGCGGGACCGAGCAACTCTGGCAAGCAACCGGTTCGGCTGGGCCGCAGCCGCGTGCCATTCCACAGGCTGCGAAGCGGCTGCGAATTGCTGGAAACGTCCGGAACTTCTCGCATGACTAACGCTGCGCCGTGAGGGGGTGTCTAGGATCTCTTGCCAAGTCGCGGCTGTCGCCGCCCGGCGGAGCATCCGTACCAGCCGCTCGGCGTCCGTAATGCTCGCGAACTGCCCACGCACCGGCTCATCCGCGGTGCCGAGGCGTTCCTCGCCAACCAGCAGAATGTCTCGTCCCGCGGCCCGCTGCTCACCCTTCTCCAGGATCATCAGGTAGGTGTCGGATTCTTCTAGCATTGGTTGATTGCCCTACTAAGCGGGGCTTGACCGCGCGCGTTCCGCCGCCCACTTCAAATCGGCTTCCGAAAGCGGCACCGACGGCGGTTCTTCGTAGTCAACCGTCTCGGCATACCCGCCCTGGTCAAACGCGCAGTCAAAAGCGTCTTGCAGATCGACCACGGTATCGGCATCGGGCGACTTCAAGGGAATCTCCAAGCGAGGCAGCCGGTCACGAAGGTTCCACGATCGTACCTCGCAAACGCCCGGACGCTCGGCCCGAGCGACGAGCGCGGTAGTGCTTCGGCAGCGAGCGGCGCAGCGCCCCGCGCCAGGCGGTGATGAACTCGTGATGGAAGTCAGGACAAAGCCCGCAGCCTTCAATGTAGGGGTCGACGCCCGGAAACCGACTAGGCATGGTCTGGCACTCTATCCAAAA
This sequence comes from Pirellulales bacterium, assembly GCA_035533075.1. Lineage (NCBI taxonomy): Bacteria > Pseudomonadati > Planctomycetota > Planctomycetia > Pirellulales > Pirellulales bacterium. Next base: position 31,214 of record DATLUO010000135.1, read on the forward strand.
GGACCTCTCCACATTCTACTTTTGCGAACGAGCGACATCCATCCCTCGACGATCACGGCGCTTCGGCCGCCGGCTGGTCGGCAAGCGTGATCGCGCTTGGATTGCCGCTCTGGTCGGCCCGCGTCTCGTGACAGTACATCGCCGGATGACCGGTGCGCCCGAGGTCGACCGCCAGCGGCCGCCGCGGATCGGCCGTGATCCGCCCGAGCAATTCGTCGACCGTCGATCGTTCGTGGGGCAGCTTGTCGAAGTAAACGGTGAGGGAAATGTCGTGGCGCCCGCCGTCGATCGAGGTCCCGGCGCCGGCCAGGTACTGCTGCGTGCCCGTCATTCGCCAGCGGGCGTGCAGCTTGACGCCGTCGATGTCGATGATGCCCGTTCCGCTTTCCGTAAAGTTTCGAGTTCGCTGCTCTTGCATCGAGTACCTGTTTGTGTCTGAACCCAGTCGATCAATCTCTTTAGCCCATTAATTCGGGGATCGGCCGTCCGTGATCGACGATCGGCGTCGGGCGTCCGTTGAAATCGCGAATGGCCGTGTTGGCGGAGTCGATGCCGAGGTGATGATAGATCGTCGCCAGGAAGTCGCCGGGACCGCAGATGCGTTCGACGGCGTCTTCGCCCCGCTTGTCGGTGGCGCCGATCACGCGTCCGGTCTGAATGCCGCCGCCGGCCCAAAGGTTCGAGAACGCCCGCGGCCAATGGTCGCGGCCCGGCTGCTGCGTGCCGGCCGGCGCGCTGGCGTCGCCCGCCCCGGTGCTGGCCGCATAGCTGATCTTGGGCGTGCGGCCGAACTCGCCGGTCACCACGACCAGCACCCGCTTATCCAGCCCGCGCTCGTAGATGTCTTCGATCAGCGCCGAAACCGCCTGGTCGTAAACCTCGGCGCGGAACCGCATGGCATTGAACACATGGTGGTTGACCGCGTGGTCGTCCCAGTTATGCACGCGTCCGCAGAGCGGGCCGTTCAAGCTGGTGGTCAACACTTCCACGCCGGCTTCCACCAGGCGACGCGCCAACAGCAGTTGCTGTCCCCAGGAGTTGCGGCCGTAGCGGTCGCGGGTACGGTCGTCTTCGCGGCTCAGATCGAACGCTTCCTTGGTCTTGGGATTGGTCAGCAGCGTCATGGCCTGCGTCTCGAATTCGTCGAGCGCCGCCAGTTCGCCCGCCCGATCGAAAGCCCGGTCGAGCAGATCGAGCTTGCGGCGCAGGCCCGATCGCCGGTCGATCCGATTGACCTCGGCGGAGTCGGAAAGACCGATGTTGGGCACGGAGAAACTCGGACTGCTGGGATCGCCGCTGACGGTGAACGGCGAATAAGCGTCTCCCAGGTAGGCGGGACCGTTGTACTCCAGCGGCGGATTGATGCCGACGTAGGCCGGCAACGGATTGCGACGCGGACCTTCTTGTGAGCGGAGATAATTGGTCACCGACATCCAGTCGGGCAGACGCGGCTTCGGCTTGTCGCGCGTGTCGGGGTCGCCGGAAAGCAGTTGCATCGAACCGGCCGGGTGGCCGCCGGCCGCCTGGTGCATCGACCGCAGCACGGTGAAGCGGTCGGCGATGCTGGCCTGTCGCGGCAACAACTCCGTGAACCGCACGCCGGGCACCTTGGTGGCGATCGTTCCAAACGGCCCGCGATACTCGCTGCCGGCGTCCGGCTTGGGGTCGTAGCTGTCGATGTGCGAGCACCCGCCCGGCTGCCAGACCATGATCACCGCGGTCTTCTCTCGGCCGGCGGCGGTTGCTTCGCCGGCGTAAAGTGGGCTATGGGCGCGGAGCTTCAGAATGCCCGGCAGGCTCAAGCTGGCGAAGCCGGCCAGACCGGCCTGCAAAAAAGCCCGCCGGCCGTGGCTGCCACGAGGTCCGGGACAATGATCGATCGACGAAGCATTGAGAGAACGGCTCATTTTTTCTCCGCTGGCTTGACGCGAATGGCGATGGGTTCGGTAACGACGATGTCGACAATATCGGCAGGCTGCGACGCTCCGGCCGTTTTGGCCGCCTCTAAATTAGAACGGTATTTTGCCACGGCGCTGCCGTAAAAACCAATCAAGTAATCGCCCGGCGGCGTTTTCAAGGCGGCCAGATCGAGCACCGCCTGCGAAGCGTCGGCGGTGAGCGACACCTCGAAGGGCGGCACGCGCTCGAAGCCGGCGCCGAAGGTCTTCAAGGTCATCGTGGCGCCCGAGAACTCACTGCGGCGGGTCTCGACCAGCGGCACGGTCAGCTTTTCGCCGGCCGTAACTTCCAACACCTCGCCGGACGCAGGAGCGATCGTGATCGGAGCATACTCGAAACCGCTGACCGAGACCGGCACGTCGGCCAGCAACCGCGGCTGAGGCGTTTCTTGCCAATGGTCGCGGACGGGCCAGGCCATCGAGGCCAGCCGCACCGGCCGCGTCACCGCCGCGCCGTTGATCTGGGCGGTGCCGGTGAATGTCGCCGAACGGCGCCCGCGCGGCGCGTCCTGATGCGCCGTCACCAGCATGACGCCGTGCGACTGGCCGGCCGGAATCTTCAGCCCGCGTGCCGTCACGCCTTCGGGCAGACCGTCCATCGCCAGCTCGATTTCTCCGTCAAAGCCGTCGCGCCGCAGGGCAACCACTTCCAAGGCCATCGTCGCGCCGCCGCGCAAGGCCATCGGCTTGCTCAGGGCGTTGCGGTCGCCGTTGCGCAGCTCCATGTGCAGCGCCCAAGCGACGAGCGCGAAGTCGGGCGCCGCCTTTCGAATCACCAGCCGATAGACGTTACGCGCATCGTTGCGCGTGCCGCCGAATAGATCGCTCAACCGTAGACGATGAACTCCCTCTTGCTGGATCGTCAACTTTGCCAAATTGTCGGACGAGCCGGCGTTGTAGGGCGTCCCATCGTAGGCGTAATTGGTGCTCGAAACTTTGACCGGGCTGGGAATGTCGCTGAATTCCGCGACGTCGGTCAACTTCTCCGCGTCGCCCGAACCGCTGACGTGCTGCACCACGATGGCCGGATCGGTCGGCAAGCCGAACCGCTCCGAAGCCACTTCGACCCACCACACGTCGCCTTTCTTGGCGTCGAACTCGAACACGTCGACGTCGGCCGCCGGAAAGAAGCTGCCGGCAATGTCGCACGGCAGCGAAATTTTTTGGGCATGCGAACGATCGTTGTTGGGCTCGGCCTCCGCGGTCGCTGCTCGTTCGGGCAACCCCGGCGGCGGCCAGGAGAACGAATTGACCGTCTCCGTCGATGGGTGCGGTGTGATCGGCGCCCCGGCCGACAGTTCCCGCAGCGAGAGGCGATAAAAGTGCGTTGTTCCACCATTGTAGGTCAGATCGTGGACTTTGATCGCGTACTTGCCGTCTTCGGGCACAATAAAGTCGAGCACGCCGCCCTGTCGCTCGACCACCAGGTCGCGGCCCTGTGCGTCGCCCAGGATCAATACCGGAGTAAGCTTGGAGTCGATGCGCTTGGCGGCGCACTCGACGACGATGCGTTGCCCCTTGCGGCCCGCAAACAAATAATGATCGACCGACCGCGGGCTTGTCGACGCGTTGCAGAGCGAGTTCAGCGGCAGTTCCATTGCGGTTGCCATCGAGGTGTTGGGCTTTACGCGGACAACTTCGTCGAGCGAGCCGACGGAAAACGCTCGCGACGAGGAGATGCCCAGCCGCGTCATCATGCGTGCTTCATAGAGGCCGACCGGGCAATCGTCGGCGATGGTGACGAAATACTTGTTGGCTTCGGGCATGCCCGCCGCGTTGAGCTTGGAGGCAGCCGTGATGCGTGGATCGGAGAACACCAATTCATCGGCGTTGTCGAGATTCTCGCCGCCGATCGTGACTTCAACTTGCGAACCCGCCTTTCCGCCCATCGGCATCGTGGTCAGCAGCCGCGGAGCGGGCAGGCCCACCGATTGCGCGAAGGCGGGCGGAGCGTAGCAGGTTACGGCACAGAGCGGTGCCGTAAAAGCCAGCGCCAGAAACACGCATCGAGTCGTGGTTGCCGGCCGCGAAGCGGCCACGGGGTTTAGCCGTCCCTCCGGGACTTCATAACGAACGGTGTCTGTCATCATACACCTAATGATTGAACAGGAATTCTTTGGTGTTGATCAAGGCCCAGATCAAATCCTGGAAGTTCTCGCGGCTGGCCCGCTGGGCATCGACCGGCTTGCCGTCGGCGCCGACGCGCGGTTCGGCCAGATAGTCGGCCGCAATCTTCAGTTCCTCCGGACGCGGCCCGCGGGCGAAGGCCGCCAGATACAGCTCGCGGACTTTCTGCTCGACAGGTTCGCCGGATTTCGCCAGCCGCTCGGCGCGGCCGTTGGGGCTGGCCAGCTTCGACTTGATGTCGGACGCGTTGATCAGGTGCAGGCTTTGCGCGAGGCTCGACGATTGAACGCGCTCGCATTCACAAACGCTTTCGCCTTCGGGCCGGCCGAACACTTTGAGAAACGGCGTCGAGCGATTGTAGCTGTTGTCGGGCAAGGCGACCGCTCGCGTGCCGGGCGGCAAATTGGCGAAATCGGTCTGCGTACACGCCAGCCGGTCGATGGCGTCGAGCAGCACCTCGGCCGGCAGCCGCCGCGGATAATATCGCGAGTAGTTCTGCGTGTCGGTGATGTTGTATTCGTTCGGCGTTTCGCTCAACTGATACGCTTGCGAACGGGTGATGACGCGGACCAGTTCCTTGAGATCGAAGCCGCTGGCAACGAACTGCTGCTCCAAGGCGGCCAGCAAGGCGGGATTCGTCGGCGGGTTGGTGTCGCGGATATCGTCCTCCGGCTCGATCAGCCCTCGCCCGAAAAAGTGCTTCCAGTAGCGGTTCACCAGGGCCTTGGCGAAAAACGGGTTGTTTTTCGAGCCCATCCAGTCGGCCAGCCGCAGCCGCGGATCTTCGTCGGCCGCGATCGGCGGCATGGCGTCGCCCAGGGCCGCGGGCTTCAACGATGCGCCGGTCTTCACGTTCGTCGCCACCGCCATACCGCGCTTGTGAAAGATCATCACTTCGCCGCGTGCTGCCCCCGAACTGTTTTCGGGCTTGCGGCCGATCCGCGTGAAGAACGCCGTGAGCGAGTAATAATCGTCCTGGCTCCAACGCTCGAACGGATGATGATGGCATTGAGCGCACTGGACGCGGACGCCCAGGAAGAGCTGGGCCACGTCTTCGACCTGCTGCTTCGGTTCCGTGACGCGGCCGTACCAGGCCACCGGCGGATTGCCGCTCACCGAGCCGGTGGCGGCCAGTAGCTCGCGCACGAACTGGTCGTAGGGCTTGTTGGCCAGCAGGCTGTCGCGCACCCAGGCGTGGAAGGCGAAGTTGGCCGGCTTGTCGCTTTCGACGTCGCGGCGGTTCTTCAACAGCGCCGTCCATTTGTTGGCGAAGTAGTCGGCGTAATCGGGACCCGCCAGCAGCAAGTCGATGGCCTTGTCGCGCTTGTCTGCCTCGCTGCTCGTTAAAAGGGCCGTCGCCTCGTCCTCGGTCGGCAGACGCCCGGCAATGTCGAGCGAGACGCGGCGGAGAAACGTGGCGTCGTCGCAGACCGGCGAGGGAGGGATGCCGACTTGTTTCAAGTTGGCAAACACGTGCTCGTCGACGAAGTTCTTTGCCGGGGGCAGATTTTCAACCGGCGCCCCCAGCGGCACCGAGGCGCTATACACGGCCACTCGGCCCTGGTAGCGGACCATCACCGCCACGTTGCCCGAAATATCGTGAATGCGTACCAACCCACGGTCGGCGACTTCGGCCATCGCCGTGTTGTTCGACTCATAGAGCGCCAGGCCCGTCACGTCGCGGACACTGCCGTCGCTGTAGTGAGCCAGCGCCTTGAGCTGCTGCTGTCCGCCGCGGGTGATGGAACCGCGCGCCGGCCGCACCTCGAAGGATTCAAGCCGCGGTTCGGCATCGCTGCCCAGAGGCGCGCCCTGGGCGATCCATGTGCGGAGCAGAGCGTAGCCTTCGGACGAGGGACCGAGGCGCCGGCCGCCGCCATGCGGCACTTGGGCCGAGGCTTTAAGAAGAATCAGGCTATGGTCGGGCGAGGCGAACGACAACCGCCGGCCGCGGGCTTTCTTCACGAGTTGCTCGTAATCTTCGAGCGGTTCGAAGCCCAGCAGGGACAGTTGAAATCCGTTCTGCCCGTTGCCCGCTTTGGCGTGGCACACGCCGGCGTTGCAGCCCGCTTTGGTCAAGACCGGCACGATCTCGTTGACGAAGCTCACGCTCGGCTCGGCGGCGCTTGCCGCCAGGGGCAATATCGCCAGGCAGAGGATGGCTGGCAACAGGCCGCGTGGCAGAAACCGTCGCCGCGAACCGTGATCGGGGCAGGACATTCTCATGGCCGCGTGAAACAGCGTTGGGCTTTCGGGGGCGGGACGTAGAGGCGGGGGTCTGGCGGCCGGATAACCTTGACGCGGGTCAGGGAATGTCGGCTCCAAACAAAGTCATTAGAACATCGAACCGGCAAAAAAGCGAGTCCGCAGCCGATTTTTTTGAACCCGGAAAGGCAGACCGCGTCGATTGCGAGTAGAATAGTATCAGACAACCGCTGACGAGGACGATCGAAATGCACCTTTGGCGACGTTTTGGCGCCGTACCGTTGACCCTGGCTGTCGTGGCCTGCCTGGCGTGTAGTCGAGGCCTCGCCGCGGAGCCCCGCTCACAATCGGACGCCGAGGCCGAAATCCGACGGCGGGCCAAAGAGTATTTGGCCGCCATCGAACGCGGAAACGGCGAAGAAATCGCCGCCTTTTGGACGACCGACGGCGATTACCTCGACGACGCCGGCCAAGCCGTCAACGGCCGCCAATTGGCCGCACAACGCCGCCCGGGCCTCCAGCAGCAGGTCGAGTCACCGCGGTTGACGCCCACCGCTGAATCGGTCCGCTTTGTCAGTCCGGACGTCGCCATCGAAGACGGCACGGTCCGCCTCGCGACGGTTCCCGTCGGCCCATCGGTCGTGCGACGCTATACGGCCATTTGGGTACGGCGGCAAGGCACGTGGCTGCTCGACGGCGTCCGCGAGTTGGCGGCGCCGGCCGAGCCGCGCCGCGATCGCCTTCGCGATTTGGCCTGGATGATTGGAGAGTGGTCTTCCGACGACGGCGGCAAGACCATCCGCCTCACCTGCGCGTGGAGCGACGACAAGCACTTCCTGCTGCGTGATATCGACGTGCATCTCTCTGAACGCGGACCCCTGCACGTTACGCAACGCATCGGCTGGGACGCCAGAGAAAAGCAGATCAAATCGTGGGCTTTCGATTCCGAAGGCGGACATGGCGACGGCCTCTGGTTTCGCAAGGGTGACGACTGGATTGTGGAAACCCAGAGCGTGTTCCCCGACGGCAGCCGTTCCACAGGCACCCATATCTATTCCTTCAACGACGCCGACACATTTACCTGGCAGGTCACCCATGCGGAGATCGACGGTGAACCGCTGCCCGATCACCTGGTGCGCATGGTGCGTCAGAAAGCGAGCGACGAACAATGATTCTCCACGGCAAACCGACGGCAAATCAACGACGGGGGCTGCTTCTTCTGGCGGCGGCCGTTTGGATGGCATCGACGCCGGGGGCGCCGCGGGCCGATGAACCGTCGCCGCCAAGCGACGACCGAGAAACCGCGGAATCGCCGCCCGTGGCCATGCTGGCGAGCGAAGCCTGGCGGAAGACCTTGGGCGGGCTCGACGAGTGGTTCGCGACGCAAACGACTTACGGGCCAAAACAAATCGAGCGGCTCAAGCAACAGCTTGCCGGCCGCGTAAAGAAGATGTCGACCGACGAGCGCGAAGCATTCCAACGCGATCTCGATGCGAAGCTGCAGATGGTGCAAAGCCCGGAGGGACGCGACCTTTTGGGATGGGTGGCGGCGAACCTCGCCGCGGCCGCTCCCGCCTACCGCAAAAAGCTGGACTTGCAATTTCCGGACATCCTGGAGCTGACCCCCGCCCAGCTTCGCGAACAACTTGATCTCTTGGAGCGCCGACGTTCTTCGGCAAAGTCTCAATTGGCGGGGCTGGAACAGGCGCGCCAGGCCCGAATCGCGGCGCTGCAGACGGAGCAACGCCAACTCTACGACGAACGAGAGCGGGCGCTCGACCGCGGCGCCGCAAGTTATGGCGCCAGGGGTTATCGCAGTCCCTATCATCCGGGCGGCATGCGGCAGTATCCCGACGTGGTCAGTCGCTCGCCCTTCTTCTTGGGCTTCGGTTTCTGGTAAAGCCTGGGACATGAATGAGTGACGAGTGACGATGTATTATGGGAACTTGGTGGATTTCAGACCTGCGACTTTTCGAAATACTCGTCTGAGGAGATCAACTGCGAAATGACCAGCTCGTCGGTCGCGCCGCCGTCGAGCTCGCCGCCGAAGTACCGCAGCGCGTCGGCATCGGCCGGGCGGCCCAAGAACTGCTCGAACAGCGCGTCGACCCGCAGGCGATGATATTCGTCGCTGTTGAAGAGGATGGCCGCCACGTCGGACGCCGACATGCCATTGGCCATCAGGCCCTCGAAATAGGTCAGGTCCGCGGAACCGATCCCGCGGCCAAGGGCGTCATGGAACAGCGCGCCGAGGAACCCGGCGTCCGTGGCTTGGCCGCGCACCTGGAAGTATTCCAGCGAGCCAACCAGGGCCTGAGCCATTCCCTCGATGGTGCCGCCGTCGTAGAGATAGGCGGTCCAGAATTGCATGCCGGCGGGATCGGCGGCGCGGCCCAAGTATTGCTGGTAGAGCGACTTGACCGTATCGCGCTGAAACTCTTCCGGATAGGCCAGTTGGACCATTTGGTAGGCGACTTCGCTGCGCGGCGTGCCCCGCGTCAGTTCGTCGACCCAGAATTCGAGGCCGCCCGGATCGGCCTGGCGGCCAAACACGTCGCGATAAATCTCCTGAATGTAATTCTGGTCGTGCGACCCCACCGTCCCATTAGGCACCAATTGCTCGTGAATCGTGGCCCTGGCACTGACGGTCGCCGTTGTGACGCCGGCCACGGGCCCGGCCGTCTGCTCGATGCTCACGCGGACCGTGTACTGTCCCTCGTCCAGATACTCGTGCGCGCCGCCGACCGTATATTGTGGTGCGGGCGTCCCGCCTGCGCCGGCCGCGGCCGCCGACACGCTGCCCGTCGAAGTCGCGCCGTCGCCCCAGTCGATCGTGGCGCGGAAATCGCCGGCGGGCAGTGAGCCGTCGCCGTCGGTGAACGTGGCCACGGCAACCGTCGTGGGCGGGCTGAACTCGTAGCCCGTCACGGCCAGCGCGGTGGCTGCGATGCCGCCTTGGCTGGTGATGGTCGCCGCGGAAATGGCCGCGCTGCTGGTGGCCGTGACGGCCGGTGCGGTTTCGTGTGTCACCGTGACGGTGACGCCGAACGTGCCGCCGTTGGCGTAAGTATGAGATCCGGAAACGGTGAAGACGCCCGTGTTCGCATCGACCGCGAGCGTGCCGGCGGTGGCGCTGGCGCCGTCGCCCCAGTTGATGGTGGCCGCGTAGTCGGAGAGCGCCTCGGGCCCGCCGGTGTCGCTGAAGGCGGCCACGGTTTGGGCCGTGCCGGCGGCGCCTTCCGTCGCCGTATAGGTGAAGCCGCCGGTGATGGTCAAGGGCGCGTCGACCGCCGTGATGGCCAGGGTGCCTGTGATCGGCGCGGCTGTGCCCGCGGCCACGCTGAAGGCGAACGAATCGTTGCCTTCTTCGGTCGAATGATAGGTGACGATGCCGTCCTTGATGTCTTGCTGCGAGAACGTCCCGCCCGTGGTGAGCAAAACTCCATGGTCGGCGAGCGTGCCGAACGTGGGTGCGGCGGCAATCGTGTAGAGGATGGTCGAAGCTGAAACGGAAGTGTCGGAATCGGTCGTTTCGAGCAGCGAGTTTGTCAAGATTACCGAAGAACCTTCCCTGGTGGCGATCGGTTTGTCGTTGACCAGAGTCAGCACCGGAACCGCCGTGGCGCTAATATCGGCCGCGCTAGTGGCGGTGACGGCGGGCGCGGTTTCGTGCGTCACGGTGACGGTGACGCCGAATGTGCCGTCGCCGGCGTAAGTGTGGGCGCCGCTGACGGTGAAGATGCCCGTGTTCGCATCGACCGCGAGCGTGCCGGGGGAGGCGCTGCTGCCGTCGCCCCAGTTGATGGTGGCGGCGTAGTCGGAAAGCGATTCGGGGCCGCCGGTATCGCTGAAGGTGGCCACGGTTTGGGCCGTGCCCGCGGCGCCTTCCGTCGCCGCGTAGGTGAAGCCGCCGGTGATGGTCAAGGGCGCGTCGGCCGCCGTGATGGCCAGCGTGCCGCTGATCGGCGCGGCCGTGCCCGCGGCCACGCTGAAGGCGAACGAATCGGCGCCATCCTCGGTGGAGTGATAGGTGACGATTCCGTTGTTGATGTCTTGCTGCGAGAACGTGCCGCCGGTGGTGAGCGAAACTCCATCGTCGGCGAGCGTGCCGAGCGTGGGCGCGGCGGTAATCGTGTAGAGGATGGTCGAAGCTGAAACGGAAGTGTCGGAATCGGTCGTTTCGAGCAGCGAGTTTGTCAAGATTACCGAAGAACCTTCCGTGGTGGCGATCGGTTTGTCGTTGACCAGAGTCAGCACCGGAACCGCCGTGGCGCCAATGTCGGCCGCGCTGGTGGCGGTGACGGCGGGCGCGGTTTCGTGCGTCACGGTGACGGTGACGCCGAACGTGCCGTCGCCGGCGTAGGTGTGGGCGCCGCTGACGGTGAAGATGCCCGTGTTCGCATCGACCGCAAGCGTGCCGGCGGTGGCGCTGGTGCCGTCGTCCCAGTTGATGGTGGCGGCGTAGTCGGCCAGCGCCTCGGGGCCGCCGGTGTCGCTGAATGTGGCCACGGCCTGCGACGTGCCGGCGGCGCCTTCCGTCGCCGTGTAGCTGAAGCCGCCGCTGATGGTCAAGGGCGCGTCGCTGGCCGCGATCTGCAGCGTGCCGGTGGTGCCCAAGGCGTTGGTCGAGGCGACGCTGAAAGCGAACGAATCGGCGCCTTCCTCTGTCGTTTGGTAGATCAGCCGGCCGTTGTTGATGTCGTCTTGGGTGAAAGTGCCGCCCGCGGCCAAGGCCTGGCCGTTCAACAGCAGTGTGCCGTTGGTCGGAAGCGAGGTGACTGTATACACGATGCCGCTGGCCGCGACCGTGGCGCCGACGACCGACGCATCGAGCACGCTGCTGGCGATCGTGGTGGTCGAGCCTTCGACGGGCGTAATGCCGCTGTCGGCGCTCAAGGCCAGTTGCATCTGCACGGGCGAGGCGACGTTGAGCGTGGCCGTGGCCGTCGTATTCTCGGAGCTGTTGGTGAGCGATTGGATGGTGACGGTCACCGTGCCCTGGCCGGGGCTGCCGCCCGAAACATCGAGCAGGATCGCGCCTTGCGCCAGGCCGGGCAAGATAAACAGCGGCACGCTCTGGGCGGGCAGGCCGTCGAGGCCGATCAGGCTGGCGGTGATCGCGCCGGTCGTGCCGGTGATCGTCGCTGAATACTGATCTTCGGTGTTGCCCGTGTTGTTCACTTGCAACAAGAACGACGTCGCGCCCGGCGCGGCCAGATTTTGCGTGGGTGGCGAGAAACTCGCCGAGACCGACTGCGTGGAGGGCACCGTCAAGATGGCGGTCGAAGCGCCCTGCGCGGCGGGGTTGGCCTGCGAGGTGGCGACGACCGTGAGCGGCAGTTTGCCCGCGTCGGCGAAAGCGGCCGCGCTGGTGGTGATGTCGATCCTCTGCGAATTGCCCGGAGCGAGGGTCATGGTCTGCGTGGCCGCCAGGCTGGCGATCTGTGCCGCTGGGCCGGCCAGGCTCAGGTTGAACGTGTCGCTGGTTGTGCCGACGTTTAGCACGGTAACCTGATACGGCGCGCCGGGCGCCGTCGAGGCTGTGGTGGGCTGCAAATTCACGTACACGCCTGGGCCCAAAACCGTGAGCGTGCCGCTGGCCGCGGCGGACGGCGGCGGAGTGACATACGCCGCCGTGGCAGTCACCGTGAAGGGATAGTCGCCGGGCGATGTGGTGAACGCGGCCGGCGCAAGCGTCAGCGTGACATCGCGGCTGGCGCCGGGCGGAATCTTGAACTCATTGAACAGCGAATCGCTGGGAAGCTGAAAGCTGGCATTCAGCGCGCCGGGACCGCTGATACCGAGGCCGAAGGAATCTTCGACGCTGCCCGTGTTGGTCACCTGCACGGTGTATTGTGCGATGCCATCGGGTCCGGCGCTGGCCTTGGCGGGCGTCAGGTTGATCGCCACGCCGTGCGCGTCGGGCGTGGGGATGACGGGCGTGCCGGCGATGGTCACGGTAAAAGGGGCCTCGCCCGACTCGCCCGAGCCGGCTTCGTCGCTGGGCGGCAGGGAGCCCCTTAATATGATATACTCTTGCCAGGTACTCGCGGCGTCGTTGATCTTGGCCGTCACCTGAAACGGCAGATCGACCGTGCTGTTGGGCTGCATCGTGACCTTGAGCGGCACGTTGTTCGTAAAGTTCGAGCCGATGATGGATTGCAGATAGTAGTCGACCGTCTGATTGAGTGGATTGCTCAGCCGCACGTCGAAGGTGGCCGTGCCGCCGGGTGGAATCGTGGCAGAAGTCGGCAGCACCTCGATCACCGGCTCGCCCGTCACCGACGTGCCCGGCAGGGTGAACGAGCCGGGCGTCGACTGGCTGACAAACGACAGCGACGTGCCGAGTGTCACGGGCCGGACTTCATTCGCCGCCAGGTCGGCTACTTGTGTTTGCCAGGTGAAGGTCGGCTGGTCCTGCCCGAAGGCGAGTTGCCGGACCCAAGTCAGCGTGTCGAAGTTCGTACCGGTCGTAATCGAAGTCGGCGGGATGTTGAACGACCCGCTGACAATACTCGTGTTCGCATCGGTCGGCACTTCCACCGACGCGGTATACGAAGTGTGCGCGATCGAACCGATCTGGTAGGTGGTCAGCCCTTGCGAGCTGGTGGCGTACAGAATGTCGCCTGACACCGCCATTTCGTTGCCCAGCACGGGCATGGTGGTGGCGCTGACGGTGATGTTGTTGGGGTCGGTCGGGTCGACCAAGAGTAGCACGGGCTTGCCGCCGGAGATCGCCCCGCTCACGGCATACAGGCCGTTGCCTAGCGACAAAACCGAGACCGCGCCGCCGTTCTGGACGGAGGTCGCGAAATTGTCGGCGGTGATCAGCGTCGTGCCGATCAACTGAGGATTGGTCGGGTCGCTGACGTCCATCAGCGAGAGCGCCAGGTGGCCGCTCACCTCGCCAAAGTTCGATAGGTCGCCGGCCGGGCCCCCCGTGCTGGAAACCACCAGCGCCTGGCTGCCCTGAATGGCAACGTCGATGGCCTGAAACGTGCCCGGAATGTCGACTTCCTTGCTGACCGAGAGCTGGGCCGGGTTGGTGTCGTCGACCACCAGCAGGCGGCCCACGCCGGGGTTGATGCTGTCGGCGCTGGAAGTCGAGGTCGAGCTGGCGATGTAGGCCAGTCCGGGCTTGACGACCAGTCCGCCGAACTGCAGTGTGTCGCCGGCTTCGGGCGGGCCGGGGTTGTTGTATAGCGCCCCGTTCAGCGTGGGGGCGGCCGGATTGCTGATGTCGATCGAGAGCAGCGTGCCGTATTCGCCTTCGAGGCCGCCGGCGAAGAAGTAAAGGCCGCTCGTAGGCACGAGCAACGTGGGGCCGTCGATCACCAGATCGTTCATGAATTCGTAATCGAACGCCGTTTTACTGACGAGCGTGGGCGCGGCCGGATTGGTCAGCGAATAGAACAGCAGCGTGAACTGGTTGGCGTTAAGTGTGGCCGTGGTGCCCACGATCAGATACTCGGTCCCGCCGATGTTGTCGACGACGCCCTTGGTGAAACCACCTTTCACAATGTCGCTCGTACCGAAGACGCCATCGTCGATCGGCGCGGCCGGATTGGTGACATCCACGACGTCGATGCCATTTCCGCCCGACACATAGGCATAGGTCGTGCCAGCCGCAGGGTAGAGCGCCACATCCGTGGCGCCGATCGTGCTCGGGGAAAGCGCCTCGAGCGTCAACGGATCAGGAAAGGGCGTCTCGGCGTCGACCGACAGGGTGGTGGTGACGTTGAGCAGGCCCGATGGCACCGTGTTTTCGGGCAACAACGGCGGGTTGGTCGAAACGCTCGCGCTCACCGGCAGGCCAATGGTTAGATTGCCCTGCGCGGTGGCCGTGGGCAAAGTAGCCGGCACGCTCGGTGGCGAAGAGCTGTCCGTTACCGTCACCGTCACCGTATCGACCCCGTCGGCGAAGCCAGTCGTATCGATGTTCCCCAGATCGACGGTGGTCAGGCCGCTGGTGTCAGTCAGCGGCACGGTCTGCGGGTTCGCATCGGTGTAGATTACGTTGCCGTTGGGATCGCTCACCGTGAACGATGCGGAGAGCGTATGCGGTTCATTGACGACCGTTTCGATCTTGGCCGTGACGTCGACCATGCCGCCCGGCTGCGTGAAGGGCGGCGTGACGGTCACCACGGGCACGGTGAGCGACTCGGCCAGCAAGGTCAATTGGCCGGGCGTGTCGAGTGTGATCTCGCTGGCCCCTTCGGCGGTGGCCGTCACCGTGAAGTTGCCGCCGACGAGCGCAGTGCCCGATTGCGTGAGGTTGAGCGTTACGGTGGTCGTGCCCTGGGGAATCGACGCACCCGGCGCGAGCGTGATCGAGGTCGGGCTGAACGTGGCGGTGACGCCGGTCGGCAGGCCGCTCACGCTGAAGTCGTAAGTCGTGGTTTGGCTGCCGGTGTTTTGCAGTAGCACGTTGTAGAGCGTCGGCGCGCCGGGCAAGGCCAGCGCCTGGCTGCTGGCCAGCGAAAGCGTGAAGCCGTGCAAGGCGTAGTCGGTGATCGCCTGCGCCAGCGAATCGAGTGCCGTGCCGAGGTTCGTGATGGCCGTTTGAATCTGAGTTGGCGTCGTCGCCGAGGACAGTTCCGTTTGCGCCGTCGTCAAGCCGGCGGCATAGCCGGAAAGGAACGGATCGTTGGTGACCAGCGTGATCAGGCTCGCCAGCGCGGCTGTGGCCTGGCTCAGGTAGACGTTGCTGGTGGGCGTCTCGACCAGGTTCGTGAGCGCCAGGCCCAGATCGTTGAGCTGCTGCGGAAGGCCCGGAATGTTCAGGTTTTGCGCCGCGACGGCCGCGTTCTCGATGGCCGGCACGCCCGGCGCGGCCACTTCAACAGGTATGGTCACGCTGATCGGCGTCGGCACGCCGGCGAGGTTCAAAGTAGCTCCGCCCAAAGTAGCTCCGACACTCCGTGGCGGAGATCCCGGCGAGGTAAACTCGACCGTCGCCGCCGTCACCACCGGCTGCACCTGCTCCGCCTGCAAATCAGCGACATTCGTTTGCCAGGTGATCTGCTGGTTGGCGCCCGGCGCCAGGTTCAATGTCCACGTCAACGTTTCGCTGTTTGTGCCGTTCGACGTGCTCGTCGGCGCGAGGCTGAACGAATTGGGCACGATGCTCACGCCATTCGTCGGCACCGTGACGGTCACGGTCGTGGGCGTGGTGGTCAGGGCCGCGGCCTGGTAAATCGTGAGCCCGTCGGCCGCCGCGCCGAACAGTTGGCCGTCGGCCAGCGTCAGGCCCGCCGCGTTGGCGTTGGTCGACATATTGCTCGTCGCCAGGCTGTTTGGGTTGCTGGCGTCGACCAGCAGCAACGTGGGCGAACCATTCGACAGCGTGCCGTTGATGGCGAACTGACCGTTGCCCAGGTCGATGACATTGAGCGCGCTGAGCGGAAATTGGCCGACCGGTTGAAACGTGTTTTGGGTGATGACCGTTGAACCGATGACGGTCGGGCTGGCGGGGTTCGTAATATCCAGCAGCGTGAGCGTGACGTTGCCCGAAAGCCCAACTTGCGACGGATCGCTAAAGGGACTGACCAAGCCTCCGGTGCTGCCCACCACCAGTGCGTGCGTGCCGTCGATGGCGATGCCCACCGCGTCGACCGTGGCCGGTATGGTGAGCGTCGCTCCCGTGCTTAAAGTGCCTCCGGCGCCCGTATTCACCACCGTCACCGTTCCCGTACCCGTCTGCGTACTCGCTCCCGTCGAAGTCGAGCCTGTCACGAGCAGCGTCTGCGGGTTCACCGCGGCCGATTCATTGACGAACGAGGCGTGTCCGGCGGGCTGGGGCTGGTCGTTATAGAGGGCGCCGCCGATGACGGGCGTGGCCGGGTTGCTGAAATCGACGGCCACCAATTCGCCCGTTTGGCTCAACACGTCGCCGTTGGCGTCGTACGTCTGGCCGTAGGTGGAGAGATAGGCCGTCGTGCCCTCGATCGTCATACCGTTGAGATAGTTGTACGGCACCGACGCGCTTCCCAGGAGCGCGGGCGCTTGCGGGTTGGCCAGCGAATAGACGAGCAGCGCGATCTCGCTGCCGGCGCTCGGCGGTTGCGAAGCGACAATCAGCTCGCCATTCGCCACTTGCACCAGGTTGAACCCGCCCTGACTGATATCTTTGCTTCCGAACGTGCCCAGCACCTTCGGGCTGATCGGATTGCTGATATCGACCACGCTGATATCTTGCGTGCCGGCCACGTAGGCCAGTCCCGGCGCACCGGGACTCACGGCCACGCTGGTGGCCGTACTATCGATCGCCACATTGCCCATAACGGCGTTACTGGTGACGTTCAGCGTCTCGGTGCTCGTGACCGGCCCCGGCGTCTGATTATCACTATCGACCGACACGCTGGCCGAGACGGGCAAGCCCACGGTCAACGTCGTCGAACCTGTCGCCCCGGCGATGGGCACGGGCGGGCTGCCGCTTTGGGCGATCGACACGTTGATCGTGTACTCTCCCGGCGCGAATCCGGTCGTGTCAAACGTGCCCAAATCGACCGTGGCCAGCGCGCCGATCGTGTCGAGCGTGATCGGCACTGCCGTCGAGCTAAACACCGTGTTGCCCTGTGCATCCGTGACCGTGAACGACGCCTCGCCTTGTTCGCTCTGGCTCACCTCGCTCTGCACGTCAGCCATTACATCGACGCTCTGTCCGGCGACGGCGAAGCCTGGAGGATGGACCTCCTGGCCCGTCCCGTTCTGTGGCACAGCCGCCCCGGCTGTGCTCGCATTCACCTCGACCACCGACACCCCATTCTGCGTCGCCGCCTGATCCACATTCACCGTCGCATTCAGCGTCGAATTCAGCGGCGTGCTCGCATCGGGCGTCAGCGTGGCGGTCTCGGTCACGGACTGCCCGACCGCAATCGTGCCCGGCGACGGCAGCCCGCTGATCGCCAATCCGCTATCCGTCGTCGTCGCCAGTGCCGCGTTATACGGCACATTGCCGACATTCGTGATCGTAATCGTCGCCGTCGTGGCCGTACCCGGCGTGGTCGACAACTCAACCGGATCGCTCGTCACCGTCGCCGCCGCGATCGCCGGCATCACGAACGTCACATCGACCGTTTGCGTAATCGCCGAATTCGTCGCGCTGGTCGCCGTAACCGTGAACGACAGGTTCGTTCCCGGCGGCGGCAGCGAAGTTCCCGTCGGCTGCAAATAGACTCCCAAAATTCCGGTCTCTCCCGCGGGCACGGTGACCGACGTTCCGCTGTCGACGATGGTCCAACCGCTGGGCACGTTCGCGAACGTTACGTTATACGTATCCGGCAACGGCCCGGTGTTCTGGATCGTGGCTTGGAAGGCGCTAGGAACTTGAGCGCCGTCAAACGGCGCCGTGAAAAGTGGATCCGGCTTCACGGCGAGCGTCATGCCAGGCATCGTCGAGGTCACGGTCACTTCGACGGTAGCCTGCGAAACTAAGTCGGGGTTCGTCGTTGATTGCGCGATGACTTGAATCGGATACGTGCCGCTCTGGGTGCCCGGCGTCGGCGTGACGGTCACTTTGCCCGTGGCGTCGATCGTCACCGTCCAACCCGTCGGCGCGTTGGCCGTCAAATTGTACGTATCCGCGAAGCTTGTCTGCACGCCCGCGTTGAACAACACCGCCCTATTCTGGTTGGTGGTCAGAGTCGCCACGCTCGGTGCAAGCGTCAGCAAGTTGGCGGTGTTCCCGCTGAGTGTCACCGCCTCGCTGTCGGTCCCGTTGGCAGAGACGCTGATCGTGCCGTTGTAGCCCGTCAGTGTTGTTTCGTCAGCGGTGTTAAGTGGGTCCCCGCCAACGTTCAGATTGCCTGAGCCCGGCCCTAACTCCACGGCGCCGGTCGTCGCCGTTATGGAAGCCGTTCCGGCGAAAGTTGGCGTGGTAGTCGTGCCGCTGCCCGACAGACTGGCGGAGTTTGCATTAATACTGTACGTTCCGGCGGGGAGATTCTGGCCGTTGAGACTCAAAACATCTCCTGGGACCGTCAGGGTGATCACAAGATTGCCTGTGACGGTCGCCAAATAATCTGACCAGTCTCCGCCAACGCCGAGCGTTTGTTCGGCTTGGCTGTAGAGGCTAAGGAATCCTCTGCCGCTGATCTGGTACTGACCTTGTCCGGACACACTCACCTGAACAGGTTCGGTTGTGCTGAGCGTGACTGTGCCGGTTCCAAGTGCCTCTCCACCGTCAGCCACGACCGCCCCGGCGCTTACGCTAACCGACTGCACATCGGCGGTGCTCGTCGCACTCGCGGTCCACGTCGCCCGAAGGTCGCCGTCCGCCTGCATGGCCACGACATCGTCCGCCCCCTCTACAACACCACTAGCAGCGAGATCTGGTGTAGGATCGGACGTGACGGTTGCCATACGAGAAATTGGCGCCGTCGGGTTGGCGGTAAAGCCGTCCAGCGGTGGATCAGCTTGTACCACCTTTAAAGATTCATCTACATACTTCCAAAAGCTATCGAGCAATGGAACAATCACGTCCGAACTACTGGACAAATGGGCAACCGCCTGCTTGCCGAAGTATTGGGCGAAGTCGCTAACTGCCTCACGCACCGCGTCTTTCATCGCTTGTTTTTCTAATCCCGCGTTTGCCGCGCGGGCATCATTTACGACCAGTTCCACCAGATCATCGCCCGCTATCTGGCCGGCTTCGATGCCCGCCTCCTTCGTGCCCGCGGCTACTGCCGCATCGACTAGCTCATCGGCAAGTGCGTATGCCGCGCTTTGCTCCGAAGCTCCATGCGTACCATCGTCTGCCACGGCTACGGCGTCGCCAGTCACGGTATTCACTTGAATCCATGCCGTCCTCGGCGAACCATCAATCACCACCGGGGAGGCGGGCACGATGACCGCTAGTCCGGCACTTAACGCAGCGCTTATTCGAGCTTTTGACTCTGCCGAAATCTGCAGTGCGCTTAACTTCGATGTATCCGACGCGCCACTCAGCACGACCAAATTAGAACCGCTCGCGAGAGAGCCAAGAACTACTCCCATTGCCGATAACGATTGTGCGCCGCCGTTCGACGGGAGCGCATTCATGACGTGTCCCTCAATGACGCTGTCAGATATGCCATGCATGAAGTGGAACGCGACAATCATGGTGTTCGACTGGTTTGGGGCAACGACAACGTCCGGAGTGTCAGCGAGAATATCGAGGTTGTAGTTCAGTGCCGCCTGAGTGGCCGATTCGTTGAATGATAAGGAACTTGATACGGCAACGACACGGGGAGAATCATAATACGCCGTGGTAAAGAGCGGCGATGCTATGCCTGCGGAGGCCAAATCAGAGTCGGCGAGGAAGGTTTGGCCCAAAAGCACATTCGTTTCCGTTACCACTTGAGAGGTCAACGAATTTAGTTGGTTTAGGGATGCGCCGCCCGGGGCAGGTCCGCCTTGAACAACACTCTGTGCGAGTCCGATGTTTTGTGTAGCGAGTTGTCGACTAAGCGTCATCTGAAAACCAACCTCGTGGTCGTCTTCTGTTTCGCCGGAAATCTCGAGTGTAACGATGTCGAGCGCAGAAAGAGCCGCCTCGGGCGTGCTTGGCAGGTTCAAAGAGACAGGGCCAGCGGCCTGGCGCTGGGCAAATCCAATTCGGTCGAACAGCGTTTTGTTCTCTGTCGTGGTCTGGCGCTGTCCGTTGACCTCGGCGGATTGAAATGAGACATTAAGAAAGAGGCCGGTCAACACGTCACTTCCGAATGGAAAGCTATTGTACGTTTCTTGATAGTCGGTGCCACGAATAATCGTATCGGAACCGGGGGTGCTGCCATCCCCGAGCTCAACATAAGGTGAATAGGTAAACGTGGCGTGGGTCAGACTACCAGTAAACCCTTGCGCGCTAATGAAATTGCCTAACGAGACAGGGACGCCGACCAAGTCAACGTCGTTGAAGGTCTGGTCGAGGACGACGGTTTCAGTAAACGGAGAGACTCCCGGCGCAAACGCACCAACCGCTTGGTTATAGGTCTCGGCCGTCAAAGACACTTCCGTCGTCTGCCGCAGGCTCTGCGGCACGTCAGTGAAGCTGTTTGTCGAGGCCGTGGCTGCTTGGCCAGTCGCCTGCCCCGCGAATTCGGGGTCGGCGTCTTTCATGCCGTTGCCGGCGTCGAACTGAAACCAGAAATGGTCCTTCGTCTCCGACAGCAATTGCGGGTCGTTCGCCGGGTCGGATGTCTGCGTGCCGGTGGGGATGTAGCCCACCGTTTGATAACTGGCCGGGAACATCGAGAGGATGAGCTGCTGGGCCTGAGCGGTCGTGAGCGTCCCTACTTCGTATTGTGCGGGAATGCCGCTGGCCCGCATCAGGGCAACGCCCAGGCTGGCGTCGTCGAGGGAGTTGCCGGCGCTCGACCACAGCGTGCCGCGAGCGCCGCGCAAGCTGCCGACGTAAGAGTTGTAGCCGATCTGCGTTTGCAGGAAGCTGTAGATCTGCGTTGGGTCGTAGTTCAGCTCGGCCACTTTCTCCTGCACGTAGGGATCGGTCGTATTGGCGTCGGGCGTGCTGGCCAACAGAGCGGCGGCGATGGCCGTGGTTCGCAGCGTGGCCGGCGCGGTCGTCCAGGTGACCATGCCCGCGTCGAGCGTGCCGTAGGTGCTCGCGCCCGTGTCGAGCGTGGTGGGCGTGGGGCTGGCGAGCGACACCGTGAGCGTCACGCTGGCCCGGTCGTAAGGCTGAATCGTGCCCAGGCTCCAGGCAAGCTCTTGGCCGTTCTGGTCGGGCAACTGACTGGCGCTGGCAAACGTGACGCCGTTTTCCAGCGTATCGGTCAGCAACACGCCGGTGATCGGGTCGGCGGCCTGGTTGTAGACCGTGAAGGTGAGCGTTTCCTGGTTGTTCTGCACGTCCGGCACGTCGTAGGCCGAGAGCGTGCGGCCGACCACGATGGTCGGCGGCAGGCTGTTCGCCCCGCCGATATCGAGCATCACCCGCTCCTCCAGCGGCTGAAATAGCGCCAGGCGAAGCTCTTGGCCGAGCGAATTTCGCCGTCGAGCGCTCTTCGCCCGCAGCGAGGTACACCTGCGGGAAAAGAATCGACGAGAAAAACCCGCCTGGTATTCTGTGAATCGCGTCATGATTGGTCTCCCAGGTTCGAATGCAGGCTCTTCGGAGCTTACCTAGCGGGAAATCGCAAAGCAAAGTAAATCCGGACTACTTCTCCGCTTTCTATGAACATGTACGAGTCGGGCCGCCGAAACCTTGCGCGCCGCGGAAAAAAATGTTGCCAGTGGTCCGTGACGCCGAGGCTGGTTTTGTGGCGCGACCGCCATCCCGTTTGCCACGAGCTTTAGCCGGTGGTTCGCGGGCCTAACGAAGGATTCTTGGGCCGGCTTGAGCCGCGCTTCTCGACCGCACTGAAATCCGAGAGGAAACCTGTCGCCGGGTAAAGCTTCGCCTAACCCGGTACGCAGGTGCCGTACACCAACCCGAAGCGCCAGCGAGGAACGTGAAACGGAGGCAAAACCTCGCTTGCGCTTCGGGTTAGTGTGAAAATGGGAACGGGTTCGGCGAAGCTTTACGTCGCCGGCACGGCTGAAGCCAGGGTTGAGAAGTCCGGCTGAAGCCGGCTGGCAGAGGGATCTTTTGGTGCCGGCAACCACCAGCCAAAGCTGGTGGCAAGCGGTCAAAAGCCCGGCTAAAGCCGGCTACCGAGGCGGGCACCTTATTCCGCCACGGAGTGTCGGAGCGACTTGCCCGACGCCTTCGAAGTTGTCACCCGCCGCCTATTGACATCATGTTCATATATACCGTATACTTCGGGACACCGACAACAATTCATAAACTTGGAGACAAATCCATGTCATGCGAAACCATGTGCGACGGCGGCCGGCCTGTGACCGGCGACTTGACCGCGGCCCCTGGCGAACTGCTGCGGCTCGACGAGATCGACGGGGCCGACACACGCTGGCTCTGGCCCGACCGGCTTCCCGTCGGCCACGTGACCGTCGTGGCGGGCGAGGCCGGCAGCGGCAAAAGCCTGCTGGCCGCCGACATCGCCGCGCGGGCATCGAACGGCGCAGCCTGGCCCGACGCGCACGGCCAGGGTCCCGCCGGCCCGGTCGTCGTCGCCCATTCCGACCGGCACCTGAACGCGGTCGTCAAACGGCGGCTGATGGCGGCCGGCGCCGGTCCCCGGCAAGTGGCCCTCATCAATGCCGACGCTGAACCGCCCCAGGCCGTCACGCCCGCCGAAACCCTGATCGCCAAGCTGGAAAGCGCGCTGGCACAGCTCGCCGATTGCTCGCTGGTGGTGATCGACGATCTGCGGGGCTGGCTGCGGCAGCCGGGCCCGCGTGCCGAGGGGCCGGCCGACGCGCTCGACCAGTTGGCCGAGCTGGCGGCACGGCGTCAGATTGCCGTGGTCGTCGTCTGGCCGCTGGAGAAAGGCGGCCGGGCGGGCACGAACCGGATGCTCGAGTCCCTGCTGGCCGCGGCCCCGCTGGTTTGGCTGCTGGCGCGCGACCCGTATCGCCCCGAGATTCGCCTGGCGGCATGCGCCCAGAACCGTTTGGGCCGCACGGCCGACAGTCTGGCGTTTCGGATCGAAGACGACCGCCTGCGGTGGCAGACGGAACCAAGGCCGGTGACGGCCGACGACCTGCTGGCGGCCTCTGCCCGCACCGTCGATCGCCCGGAACGGCGGCAGGCGGGCAAGTGGCTCCTGGACTTGCTCGCGGAGGGTCCGATCGAGGCCCAGCGGCTGTGGGAAGAAGTCCGTCTCTGTCATCTTGCCGAACGGACGGTGCGGCGGGCGGCCGCCGAGCTGGGACTTCACCCGACCAAAGCCGGGCAGGGCGGTCCGTGGCTCTGGGGCTTTCGCGTGGAAACCGTGGCAGCCTTGGAAACGGTTGGCAGCCTTCCAAATTCGGCCGTGGCGCAGGTGGAACCGCGGCGGGACGCCTCGCCCAGCGTGGCAGCCTTGGAAACGGTTGGCAGCCTTCCAAATTCGGCCGTGGTGCGCGTGGAACCGCGGCGGGACGCGCCGCCCAGCGTGGCAGCCTTGGAAACGGTTGGCAGCCTTCCAAAGAGCGAGCCGGCGCCGCAAACCGCTTCCAGATCCAGCAAACGGCGTCTCCGCAAGCTTCGCCGCGAACGCCAGGCCCTGGAAGCGTTCCAGGCGGTCCTCCGAAACGGGTAGGCGGCCCGCCGACCAACGTAGCTCCGACACTCCGTGGCGGAGGGCGATAGCCGGTCGCCTTCGCGAACCGGCCTGTCCGCCGTCAGCCCGGAACGGGCGTCATTCGATAGCCCGGGGTGCAACCCTTGTTGTTCTACACAAGTGGCGTTCCCCAGTCCCGTAGGGACGATCGAGTTTAGCCGTGGCCGCAGGCCCACGGAAAATGGACGCCAACGATCGCGCAGCCGCGTAGCGGCGACAGAGCTCGCGGCGCCCTACCCCTGTCGCCGCTACGCGGCTTGCCTAATCTACCTCATTGGTACCGTGGGCTTGCGCCCCACGGCTAAACCATCTCGCCGCTACGCGGCTGACTCGCGAGATGTGTAGAACAACGAGGGTGCAACACTGGGTTTTTCCGGCGGCAACCCAGGGTTCCGCTGCGCTCCACCCTGGGCTATCGAATACGACCCGTTCCGGGTCGGGTTTGGCCAACTTCGAATTCGCGGCTATTTGGCGTCGATCCAGCGCGTCAGCCAGTCGCCCTCGGCCGGCGCCGGGCCGGGCGGCAAGGCGCCGACGTATCTCGGCCAGTCACCGCCGGCGCCACGACGAGCATCCTCGCTGTCGGAGGCCAGGCGCAGATAGTCGGGACTGGCCGCGTCGCGAGAAAGAAACTGCGGCTTGGCGACGAAATCCGTCGCCGCGAGCGGCAGCTCGTCGCTGCCAGAGGGGCCTTCGAGGTAGATGTTGCCACCCACCTGCCAGGCACGGGCCGCTTCGGCCAGTTTGGCCGCACCTTCACCTTCAGCACCGATGCCTTCCGGCAAAAAGTTGTTGCGAACGCGCGTGCCCGCCGCGTTCAAGCTGCCGAACAAGCGAACCCCCCCGCTGAGAAACGAGTTGTTGGAAATCTCCAACCGACCCATGCCCGCGGTGTCGAGCAGGTGCAACGCGCCCGGTTGTGTTCCGTCGGAAAGGTTATGGCGAATGATCAACGTGTCGCCTGCGCCGCGGACGATCAGGCAGGCCTCCTGCGGAGTCGAACGAAACCAATTTCGTTCGATCAGCGCCCGTTGCCTGCGGTTCGGGGCCGAGGGGTTGAAACCGAAGTTCAAGGCCGTGTCGAACCGGCACTCGCGCACCACGCAGGAAGCCTCGGACCTGCCGCCGTTGGTCCAATAGACGAGCACGCCGACATTGCCGTTGTTCGGCTCGCCGCCGATGAAGCGGCAGCGCTCCACGAGCAGGTCGCCCGCCGCCGCCAGCATCAACCAGGGATTGGCGGGCAAATGTTGGCTCAGGTCCTGGGCGGCGAAGGTCAGGCCGCTGAGCCGGAAATGGTCGAGACTATCGAAGAACTGATTGTCAGCGGCGTCTTTTTCCCAGGTCGGTTTGCGTTTGCCGGCCAGCTCGATGACGGCGCCGGCCCGGCTGATGAGCCCGCAGTTCCTGGTTGTTCCAAAGGCGACCGTCTCGCGATACGGCCCGCGGTCGAGCACTTCGACCGCCTGGCCGGGCTGAAGCGCGTCGAGCGCCTCCTGAATGGTTTTGAACTGCCCGCGGCCGTCCTGCGAAACTGTGAGCAGCTTGCGGCCTTCGAGCCACTTTTCCAACGGCGGCGGCTGCAAAATAGACCCGGTTCCGGCGCGCCGGGAGGACGGGTGCGAGAGCCGGTCGCCTTGGGCGACCGGCATTTCTCCGCCACGGAGTGTCGGAGCTACGTTGGGTTGTGTCGGAGCTAGGTTACTTGAAGATGCTGGCCGCGCCTTGACCCACAGCCCGCCGGTGATTTTGCCGTGATGACCGTGGCCGGAGGCGTCGTGCAGCACCTGGCTTTCTCCTTCGTCGAAGTGGTAGAGGGCCATCGTGTGCTCGTCGGGCTCGAACCGCGAAACCGGTTCGTAATCGCCGTCGTAGCGGGCGACGTCGGAAATTCGCACTTCGTCGATCACGCCCAGGAAGTGAAAAAACCGAAACTGCCCGTCGATGGTCTGCGTGGCGCCGATCACGAAGTGCCCGCCCTTCTTCGCGTCGCTCGGCGCTGGTTGGTACTCGGCGACGGCAACCCGCTTGCCGTCGCAATACAGCGACATTTTCCGACCGTCCAATACTCCGGCGATTTTCGTCGGCGAATGCTCCGGTTCCGGGAAGTTGATCGAGCGGTGGTCTTGTGTCTTGACGACGAAGTTCCAACCGCTGTCCGCATTCCAGCGTAGCGCCGTTCCGGGCGGGCCTTCCTCGGTCATCAAATTCGATACCACCTCGCCGTATTGTTCCAATGGCGGTTCGAGATGCACGCTGGCCTCGATGGTGATCGGATGGCTGGCGTCGTAGCGCAGCGTGGGGATGTCGACGTGCTCGTTGATGCCGTTGAAGCGCAGCGAGGCCGCACCCTCGATGGGCGGCTCGGCGATCGTCCCGAAATCGGAGACGATCGCGCAATAGGGACGCGCCGCGTGCAGACGTTCGATGCCGGCGCGGGTGATGCTTGTCCCTCCGAGCCACACCGCGCGGAGGTACTTGAGCTTTGCCAGCGTGTCGATCGACTTGTCGGTGATGGCCTGGTTCGGCAACCCCAGTACCAGGAAATCCTTCCAGGCCAGCATGGCCGGCACGCCGGCATCGGTGATTTTGGTCGCTCCGGCGTGCAGCACGCGGATCTTCGGAAAGCGCCGGGCCAGGTCTCGCAGGCCCTCATCGCCGACGTTGCTCTGGCCGATGTAGACGCCCGCCAATTCGGGCAGGTTGCCAAGATTGGCGATGCCCGCATCACTGATCGGCGATCCATTGATCCCCAGCGAGCCAAAATGTCTCAGGCCGTTGAACCGCGTCAGATCGGCGTCGGCGATCGGCACGTCGATTCCCAGCGTCACCAGCTCGAAATCGAAGTCGGGCAACGCATCGTCGGGGCCGACATTGACCCAGCCCGTGGGGCCGCCCGCCAAGCCGATCGTTCCTCGCAAACCGTGGGCCCACTCGGCGACGATGCGGTCCTGGGTCTTGCCGCGGGCTGGGAACGTGCCGAAGCTCGATTCGATCGTGCAGTCGGGCAGTTTGGTACGCAGCCGGTCGATGCCCGCACGGGTGATGCTCGTGCGCGCCAGGAACGCCTCGCGGAGATGCTCCAGCTCGGCCAGCGTGTCGATCGACTCGTCGGTGATGGCCGTATACCCCAGCCGCAATTCCTGGATGTTTTTCCACGCCAAGAGGGCCGGCACGCCGGCATCGGTGATCTTGGTGCCTCCGGCGTGCAGCACTTCAATCTTGGGAAAGCGCCGGGTCAGATCGCGGAGACCCTCATCGCCGACGTTGGTGTCGCCGATGTAGACGCCCGTCAATTCGGGCAAGTTGCCCAGCTTGGCGATGCCTCGATCGCCGATCGCCGTGCCTTGGAGCATCAAGCCCGTCAGGTGCTTGAGTCCGTCGAAGCGGGCGAGATCGGCGTCGCTGACTTGCTTTTTGAAAAGGTCGGCGGTGACGAGATCGAACCGCCCGGCGGGAAGCTTTTCATCCGGTTTGATGATGACGTAACCCAATTCCGCGTTGCCGCCGCCGATGGTGCCGCCCAACGAACGGACCCATTTGACGACCGATTGGTCGGGATCGTCCTTGGCGACCGGCTCTTGTCCGCCACGGAGTGTCGGAGCTACTTTGGCAGTTGCCGCCGAATCGGTGTGGCGAACTTCCGCCGAATCGGCATCGGGGTAGGTGTGCGTGCCAAGGATCTTGCCGTCTTTGTCGCGGATGATGACCACGATGCCGGCCAGCAGCATGGCCGCCGCGCCGGCAGCGGCGACGACCCACGGCCAGCGCGGCCGACGCCCCGTAGACCCGGCACTCCGTGACGGGGGCGCTCGCCGGTCGCCTTTGGCGACCGGCGCTCCGCCACGGAGTGTCGGAGCTACCGTGGTCGGAGCTACCGTGGTCGGAGCTACTTCGATCCCGCGAATCGCCTGCACCACGGCCTCGGCCGTAGCCGGACGGCCGGCAGGATCTTTCGCCATCAGGCGCATGATCAAATCCGAGAATTCAGGCGAAATGTCGGGATTCAACTCCCGCGGCGGGTCGGGATGGTGCAGCCCCAGCGACATCAAGACGGCCATCGTGCTCGGCCCCTTGAACGGCCCCACACTGGTCGTCATGCGATACAGCACGGCCCCCAAGCTGAACAAGTCGCTGCGCGCGTCGACCGCCTCGCCGCGGGCCTGTTCGGGCGACATGTAGGCGGGCGTGCCGAGGATGGTGCCCGTCTGCGTCAGGTGGCTGTCGTCTTCCAGGGCGTGCGCGAGGCCGAAATCGACGAGCTTCACCCAGCCGCCGTCGGCTTCCAGCCAGGTGTTGGCGGGCTTCACGTCGCGGTGAATCAGGCCGCGGCGGTGCGCCACGCCCAGGGCCTCGGCCATTTGCCGCCCGATGCGCAGGCATTCGGCCGGCGGCAATCGCCCCTCCCGCCGCAGCAGGTCGTCGAGCGTTTCTCCGTGGAGCAATTGCATGGCCAGGAAAGGAAGTCCGCGGTGCTCGCCCACCTGGTAGACGGTGACGATGTGCGAATGATCGATGGCCGCGGCCGCCCGCGCCTCGCGCAAGAACCGCTCGCGGTGTTCGGCTTGATTCGCCAGGGCGGGCTTCATCACCTTTAAGGCCACGCGGCGGCGAAGCTGCGGATCTTCGGCCTCCCAAACCAGGCCCATGCCGCCCACGCCCAACACGCGCAGCACGCGGTAGCCTCCAAAATGGCCCAACTCGCCCTCGGCCTGGGACGGACCGAGAACGCCGCGGAAGTCCCAGCCGTCGGCCGTGTGTTCGTTGGCGGCGGCGACCGTATCGGTGAAGGCCGTCGAGCCGCCCGGCAAGCGGAGGGTCGCCGCGCGATCGGCCACCTCGATTACCGCTTGCTCGTCGGACAGTTCCAGGGCCGCACGGGCGGCACGCGCACCTTCGCCCGCATCGGAAGAAGAGAGTTCTCGCACCCGCTGACAACAATGCGGGCAGTCAAGCAGATGTTGCTCCAGATCGGCGGCCAGCTCGTCGGGCACTTGCCCGGCCAGCAGCCGCTGAAGCGTGGCTTGGTCGGGACAACTCAAGACATCGGTCATGCGCGAATTCCTGGTCGTTGAATTCGAATCGGGCAAAGCTCAGACAAAGCCCCCCTAGATAAATACGAGTCGAACCGGCGAACCCTTGCGCGCGGCTGCGCAAAAACTTCGTAGGGTGGGCCGGCGCTCGCAAGCTCGCTGGTCCCACCCTACGCACCACCTTAGTCGAGCATGCCCGCCAGTTCTTTCCGTAAACGCCGCATCACACGGCACTTGGCGACGTAAACCCCATTCTCGCTGATGCCCAATTCGGCGGCGATTTCCGCCGCGGGACGGCCGCCGACCACAAACTCCCAGCACGCTTTCCAGGTCGTTTCGTGAAATTCCGATCTCATAATTCTCAAGGCCGTGGCCGCCAAAAACATCTGATGTTCGCGCTCCCCACCGTCGGGCTCGCCCATCGCATCAACCGCTTTCGCCAATTCGGCCGGGTTGTGCTCCTGGGGCAGCGATTTTCGCCGTAGCCGGTCGCGAACTTTATTGCGCACGACGGTCTGCAGCCAACCCCGGAAACTCTGTTTGGCATCGTAGTCGAACAGCGGCAGCTTTTCGACAAGCAGTGCGAAGACGTCCTGCACCAGGTCGGCGTCGTCGGGCGGTCGTAGGCCTGTCTGGCGGACCCAGTGAAACAACAACGGCGTATAGAGACCGACGAAGCGCCGCCAATCTTGGTCGGTGCCCGCGTGCTGAAGCCGCCGCAAGAGGCTGATGGAAGTGGTTTGCATCGCTTGCCGTAAAGTGACTGCCACGATCGTTGCTGCTTTGACCGGCAACCAACTGTGCAAACCATTCTAATCCGAGCCAGCCTACGAAAGCCACCGGGACCAGGCGAGCTGGCGAGCGCCGGCACCGGGGTCAGGCGTCAGGCGTCAGGCGTCGGGCGTCAGGCGTCAGGCGTCGGGCGTCGGGCGTCGGGCGTCGGGCGTCGGGCGTCAGGCATCAGCCCGGCCAGGAAAAAAAGCATCATGTTGACCATCGGAATGATCGCCAAATCCTGGAACATGGCGTTGGCGAAATAGCTGGCCATGCTGGCCAAGAACAGCAGTCCGTGCTGCCGCGCCCAAAGCGGGGCCGAAGAGCGCCACAGCAGCCAGGCCTCGCGCAACCAATAACCGAGCAGCATCATAAACAGGACCGTGCCCGTCAGTCCGGTCTCGGTGAGCAGACCCAAGAAAACGTTGTGCTGCACGTAGCGGCGGGAAGTGTCGAGCGGCAAGTCGGAGGAGCGATCGTCGAGCACGTCCACGAACCGCTCGCGATAATGCCCGAACCCACAGCCGAAGACCGGCCGCTCCAAAAACATCCGCCAGGCGACCACGCCCAGCACGGGCCGCAGCCTGGCCGATTCGGCGGCCTCACGGGCGCTCTGGCCTTCGTCGCGTTTGAATTCAATCAGCCGCTCCCACTGCGATGCTGCAATCGCCATCGCCGCCAGCAACGTGCCGGCAACCACGGGCAGCCGCCACGATCGCGGCAACACCAGCCAAGCCACGATCAACGACATGGCCAGCGCCCCCATCCACACGCAACGCGTCAGCGTGGCATAGAATCCCCCAACGAACAGAGCGGTTAAAGCGACCATGACCAGGCGGCCTGGCCAGCCTAGCCGGGGCCAACCCATCCACATCGCGCAAAGCCCGATGGCCAAGAAGTAGCCGTTGCCCGCCGGGTTGAGCAGCGGTCCGCGGCCCCGGCCCAGAAACTCGTGGATTTCCGTGGAAGCGATGTACTGCGGGAAAACAAGCTGCTTCCAGCGCAGGCATTCGGCGATGGCCGTGCCGGCCAAGTACATGCCCAACAGGGCCAAAAAGCCGAAGACCCAACGGGTCGCCGCTTCAGACAACGGAACCTGCCGTGCCAGCCAGTACATGCCGGCCGGCATCAGGTAGTAAAAGAGCAGCTTCGAAGCGGGCAGGTTGTGCTGAAATCGCCAATCGTGCAGCAAGGTGCTCACTACGAGCAGGCACAGGAAAGCCGCGAGCACGATCTCCGCTTTGCCCAGCGGCTTGGGCGCGACGAATCCGAGCTTTCGATAGGTGGCGCACAGCGCGAGCACCAATAGAAACAGCAGCCGATCGGCGGTGAGAGGAATGAACCCCGTGTCGACGTGCAGGAAGGGATGGCCGAAACAGGTGCCGGTCAGAAGCACCAACAGCGCGCCATACAACGGTCCGCCGCGCAGCAGCAGCGCGGCGCCCCAGATCAGACCAATGAGCGTTGCGACGGCGACAAAGGTTTCCATGGAAAATGACGAAGGATGTAGGGTGGGACCAGCGAGCTTGCGAGCGCCGGCCCACCATCGTCAGGCGTCAGGCGTCAGGCTGTTTGTCCTGACGCCTGAGGCCTGAAACCTGACGCCTCAAATCGGTGGGCCGGCGCTCGCAAGCTCGCTGGTCCCACTCTACGTTCCCTCATCTCTCATCCCTCTTCGTCAGCACCATCAGCGATCGCCCTCCCAGCAAGCGAACGGCCAAATCGGCATTGGCCCGCAGCAGCGTCTGGCGCATCAGCGCCAGCGCTTTTTGCCGCAAGGGCTTGCCGCGCAACAGCAGGCGTTGCTCGGGATAGAACCAATCGACGACTTCATGGCCCGCTTTCGCCAGCGCGGCCAGCGCGGTGTCTTTCGTGAAGTAGTGGATGTGACCCACGCTGGCGCGTAAGTCGAGAATCGGATAGCTGCGCCACACGCTGTAGGCCGACAGGTCGAGCGGAATGTGAAAGATCGCATGCCGGCCGCGCGGCTTGAGCCGACGCAGAAATCCATAATAGTCGTCCAGGTGTTCGATCAAATCGATCACCAGCATCAGGTCGAAGGACGTCTGCGGTTCGTCGAACAAATCGGCCTGGCGGAACTGCAGCCGCTCGTTGACGCGTGACCGCGACAATTCATGGGCCTGCGGAGAAATGTCATAGCCCCAAAAGCGACAGTCGTCGGGCAGCTTCTTTTGCAATTGGGCCAGCACTTCACCCGCGCCGCAACCGACTTCACAGATGGTCTTGGGCGCCAACGAGTGCCGCAGAATCAACTGAAAGATGTTGTCGGCCTTCCACGGCGAATCTTCGACGTGCCACGTGGGATTGCGTTCGAGATACTCGCCGTCGGTGTAGGGTCGCGCCGCGGAATCAATTTCGGCCGCTGATGCCATGTTGTCCTCGCAATGTGCTCATCGTTGGGGTTCACCCGGAACCTGCGTACCGGCGGGGGTTGAAAAATGGTGGGCATGTGCGTCTCTTTAGGGTTTTGTAACGCAAGACCTTGGGAGAACAGCACAAATCCACGAGCTTACTTTACCATGCCTTCAGTATTCGAGGCTACAGCTGCGTCCGGTCCTCATAAGGTCAGAGGGGATTCTCGCAGCACTTCGTGGACCAGCTCCTTCAGCGCTTGCCGGTTCAGATCGTCGATCGGCGCGTCATGGTGCTTGTCCTCCACCAACTCGCCCAGCGTGCCTTCGATGTCGGGACCGGCCGTGTCGAGCGATAACAGTGGCCGGTCGACCGAGAGCAGCGTTGCGGCGTCCCGCTCCGGCAAGCCGCAGGCTTCGATCTCTTCTTCCACGGTCGGGTGGCGCCAGTTCCGCTCAATCCACCGCCGCCGCGATTTCTGAAAGCGAACGAGCGACCGCAGCTTCTCGCGCGGCAAGACAATCATGCCGGCGTGCTCGACCAGCGACTTGGTGATCGATTGCTTGATCCACCAGGTCGCGTAGGTCGAGAAACGGTATCCGATCTGTCTTTCCCTCGCTCTGTCTCTCCGTCTCTCCCTCTACCAATCAAGCACCGACCCGTCGTCCTCATCATAAAGCTCGCTCCCGCGCCAGTCGTGGCCGATCTTCTCGGCCACGGCGTCGTCGTCGAGCTCGATGCCCAGGCCGGGGCCGGTCGGCAGGTCGAGATAGCCGTCGCGCAGCGCGAACGGCCGCTTCAAATACCCTTCGCCAAGCGTCACCTGCTCCTGGCAGAGGAAGTTGGGAATCGAAGCCGCGATCTGCACGCCGGCGGCCAACGAGATCGGGCCGAGAGGGTTATGCGGCGCGATTGCCGCGTAATAGGCTTCCGCCATGCCGGCGATCAGCCGCACCTCGGTGATGCCGCCGGCGTGGCACAAATCGGGCTGCAAGATCGTCGCGGCCCTCTTTTCCAGCACCTCGCGAAAGCCCCACTTGGTGAATACCCGCTCGCCCGTGGCAATCGGCAAGTGTGTGCCACGAGCAAGCTCGGCCATCACGTCGTGGTTTTGCGCCTGGCACGGTTCTTCGACGAACATCGGCTGATACGGCTCCAACGCCTTGATCAGCAGCTTGGCGGTCGCCGGGCTGATGGCGCCGTGGAAGTCGATGGCCAGGTCGACGTCGTCGCCGGCCAGCTCGCGCATTTCAGCAAACCGCTCGGCGGCGTAGTTGATCTCGGCCGGCGTTTCGACATAGCGGCTGGGCCGGCGCTTGGCGGGCGTTGTCTTGAAGGCCATGAAACCGCGAGCCAGCCCCCGCTTCAGGGCCGCGCGGCTTTTGGCATGGGCATACACGCGCACGCGCTCGCGCGTCGGGCCGCCCAGCAGCTCATAGACGGGCACGCCCAGGGCCTTGCCCTTGATGTCCCACAACGCCATGTCGATGCCGCTCAGGGCGCTGGTGAGCACCGGCCCGCCGCGATAGAACGCGTGCCGATAGATGGCCTGCCAATGGTGCGCCACGCGACGCGGGTCCTTGCCGAGCAGGTAGGGTTCGATGGCCCGCACCGCCTCGGCCACCGTATCGGCGCGTCCTTCGACGACCGGCTCGCCCAAGCCGACGACGCCCGCGTTCGTATGGACCTTCAGGAACAACCAGCGCGGCTTGACCTTGTAGGTTTCAAGCCGAGTCACTTTCATCGAATCTTTTGGGCGGAGCGGCGCGGCGTCGCCCGCGCGCTCCTCGGCCTGGGCCAGCGTTTGCCGCAGCCAGGCCCAGCCACCCATCGCCGCGGTGGCGCCCATCGCGGCACGTCGGTTGAAGTATCTCACAGGTCTTGATTGCCGAAAAAGGTGTCCTGCCCCAGTTTGTTCGCCAGACTCTATTCTTGATAGGAACTTCCGCGTCCACAACGTCTGTGTACAATACAATCCATGAGCAACGACAACTTTAACGCCGAAGAATCCGTGGCCATCGGCAAGCTGGCCGACGCCCGGGAAAAAATACTGGCCCAGCTTGCCCAGGTGATCGTCGGGCAAGGCCACGTCATCGAAGAACTGCTGATCTCGCTGTTCAGCCGCGGACACTGCCTGCTGGAAGGCGTGCCCGGCCTGGCAAAAACGCTGATGATCAGCACCTTGGCCCGCACGCTCAACCTGTCGTTCAGCCGCGTTCAGTTCACGCCCGACCTGATGCCGGCCGACATCACGGGCACCGAAATCCTGGCCGAGAACCGCTCAACCGGGCAACGCGAGTTCCGTTTTCTCGAAGGGCCGCTGTTCGCCAACGTGGTGCTGGCCGACGAGATCAACCGCACGCCGCCCAAGACGCAGGCCGCCCTGCTGGAGGCGATGCAGGAGCGGCAGGTGACGGTGGGCCGCGTGCGGCACAAACTGGCCGATCCGTTCTTCGTGCTGGCCACGCAAAACCCGATCGAGCAGGAAGGGACGTATCCCTTGCCCGAAGCCCAGCAAGACCGCTTCATGTTCAAGGTGTTCGTCCGCTACCCGACGTTCGACGAGGAGTTCGAGATCGCCCGGCGGACGACGTCCCTGGCCAGCGACCACGTGCTGCCGGTACTGGCGGCGGACGAGATCATCCAGCTTCAGCGGATCGTGCGCGAGGTGCCAATCTCGGACCACGTAGTGCGTTATGTGTTGTCGCTGGTGCGGCAGACGCGGGTACGCGAAGCCGGCGTGCCGGAGTTCGTGACCGAGCAGCTTCAGTGGGGCGCCGGGCCGCGGGCGGTGCAAAACCTGATTCTGGGGGCCAAGGTGCGGGCCTTGCTGCACGGCCGCACTTACGTCTCGACCGACGACGTGCAAGCGTTGGCCAAGCCGGTGCTGCGGCATCGCCTGGTGATCAACTTCTCCGCCGAGAGCGAAGGCGTGACGACCGACCAGGTGGTCGAGCGGCTGATCGCCACCACGCCGACCAAAGAGGACGAGCTGACGCGCGACGCTCGGTTCCAAAGGATTTTCGCGTCCTGAGCCGGATGGGTTGCTTTTACATTTAGGGCAACCGCAGCCGCCACGCGTCACGGCCGCACGACCAGCCAGATCGTGTTCCGCTACGCGCTCGACGTCGGCATGCTGCCCCTGACCGGGACGAGCAGCGCCGAGCACATGCGCCAGGACCTGGCGGTTTTCGATTTTCCAGCTCGACGCCGACGCGGTGGCCCGCATCGAGAACCTGGCCGCGCCGCAGCCCGCGCCGCCGGGACACCCCACCATTGGCCAACTGGCGGATTCCGCCAGTTGGCCAGGCGGTCTGGCCCTGCCGGGCGAAAACCACTTGCGGAAAACAAGGGCCGTGTCCGCACGTCTTTCGCCGCAACGCATTGGGTCGCAGCCGTTTGCGGCCCAGCACGGACGCATCGAAACCGGCTTATGCAAGCGCCGTTTTCGCCTGGGCGGGCCCGGCGTCGCCGCCCGACACCGCGCCGGTCCGGCGGAACGCATTCATTGTCAAATTGTCAAAGACCCGGTGCGACGCTTAAGCGTCGTTGCTGCCCGACTCGTCACGAACGGCAGCGGCGGACCGCCGTTTTTGTCTTCTCATCTCCGCCGGACGATGCGTTTTCAGCAGCCGAACGGCCGGCAATCCGGCTGAACTGCCGCCGGCGAATTACCGTTGCGGAAAAACAATTATCGTTGTCAAAAACAAAAAGCGTCTCAGCAGAATCCTTGCTCCAAAGCCATTGCCTCAAACAGGTTGCGGCAGCACCGTTGCGGCCTCGCGAAATGTGCCCGCAACCATAAATCTAGGGGGTATGGATGATTTTGGATTTGCTCCCGACGCGCCGGGATTGGATTTTGGATTCACGTCCGCCACCGGCCATTTTTCTGTCTGAAATCTTTCCGGCATTTACCTGTCGTTCTACCGCGCCGCTGGCTTGCGATGTTTCGTTTTTGTATTCAAAATAGAGTACGCACGCACATAATTTCGGCACCCGCGCAGGAAACCCTAGCAGGTCGGTCGACAGCCAAAGACCTCGTGTTTCATCGGTGTGGGCAAATTTGCCCACACCGTGCGCGGGGGGGTGGGTGGCTGGCCAACCATCGGCGTCGCTGCTCAATGCTTCAGCACGGACGACCGACCATCGGCCCGCTTTTTCCCCTTTTGCCAGTAATACGCTTGCCACCGACCGGGAATTCCAAAAAGAATTCGGGCGGGCCTCAGGCGTCGCCGAGGCGGTTTGGTTCCTCTGCCAGAGCGCTGCGACTGCTGCAACGGCACGGGCTGCGACCGGTGCCGCCATAGCGGCTGCATTTGCTCGGCCATCGCGCCGCGGCCCTGGTGGCCGGCACGGCTTCTCGGCAAATTGTTTCGGGCACCGCTGTCCGCTAAACTGATTGCCCATCCGCGTTTTTGCGAGTGGCGATTCACGACTGGTTTTCCCTATTTGAGCGCGGGATGAATGTGACGAGCAGCGTTGAAGCATATCTGGCGAGGCCTCCCGTGCGGCAAAACCCGGTGCAGCACAACAAATCGAAGGCGCTTCCGGCTGCGCTGGGGTTCCGCAATGGCTCGATGAGCGTCCATACCAGCCGGACCATGATGTTCGGCGAACTTGCCCTCGTGCTCGAGACGGTTCCAGGCAATGTCCGGCCCGATGCCTATATCGCGGCGATCGTGGAGGAGAACGTCCTGGGCAAGCCGACCCAGACGACCCGGCAGCGCACGGCAAAGCGGCTGGAGGAGCTCTACTGCCTTGGCCCGAACTGCGCGCTGTTCCGGCTGATGAGGCATTTCTGGGCCGCCGATCAGGCCAGCCGCCCGATGTTGGCCTTTCTCGCCGCCGCGGCACGTGACCCGCTGCTCCGGGAAACGACGCCGTTCGTCCAGGCGATCGCGGTGGGCGAGCCAGTCACGCCGGACGAAATCGCAAAGCACCTCGACCAAAAGTATCCCAATCGCTTCCGACCAACAACGCTTCACTCGACCGCCCAAAATCTCGCGTCATCGTGGACGCAGGCGGGCTACCTGACTGGGAAGGTCAAAAAGAGTCGCTCGATTCCGACCGTGACGCCGGTTACCGCTGCCTTTGCCTTCGTGCTGGGTTATCTGTGCGGTTTGCGCGGCCGGTTGCTCCTGGGTTGCGTATGGACGCGGTTGCTCGACCGTTCGCCCAGCGACTTGAGCCATCTCGCCACCGAGGCGTCGAAGCAGGGCTGGCTGGTTTACAAGCACGCAGGGGCTATCGTGGAAATCACCTTCCCTGGGCTGCTGACGGCATCGGAGGAGGAAGCAAGCCATGAATCGAATTGAAGCATTCAAACGAAATTACCAGCGTGTCTGTGGCCTGCCATGGGACCGCAATGTCGCCGGCGCACAGCGGATTTGGATCGCCGTTTACGACAAAGAAGATGAACGGAAGCTGCGGCTGAGGACCGACCTGTTTGCCGAAGCAACCCGAACGGCCGGTCACCGCTGGCACCGCTGTGATCTCACCGATGCCTTTGCCGATTGGCTGACAAGCCCACCCTATTCAAGCTATGCCGAGAGCTACTTTGAGTCGCCGGAACTGCTCGACGATGGGCCGCTGGCCGACTTCAAAGAAAATGTCGCCGGCAGGATCATCGAAGCTCTGAATTCGGTTCCCAACGCAGACGATACCGTGGTGGCCGTCAGCGGCATCGCATCCCTGTTCGGCTTCCTGCGGATTTCCGAGGTCCTGCCCCTGGTCGAGTCGCACATCCAGGGGCGGTTGCTGGTCTTTTTCCCCGGAGTCTACGAACAAGACAATTACCGCCTGCTCGACGCCCGCGACGGGTGGAACTACCACGCCGTGCCCATCACGCCCGCTGTGGGAGACAGCCACCGATGACGCTCAACCGCGAAGTTTATGACAAAGATCCCCGCGATAACAAACTCCTGAATCATGGCGTGGCCAAGGTCACGACGGGCCAAACCGAACATGAATTGGACACGCTACGCTTTGAGATCAGCAGATTCGTGTGCGAGGGGCAATACGCCGACGGCCTGGAGCGCATTCTCTCTCAATATCTGGCGAATCTCGATCAGTCGGAGCAACCCGGCGTTTGGGTCAGCGGGTTTTTCGGCAGTGGCAATAGCCACCTGGTGAAGGTGCTGCAGCATCTTTGGCTCGACTACCAGTTTCCTGACGGTGCCAGAGCACGCGGCCTGGCGAAGTTACCGCGGCACATCAAAGACCTGCTCACCGAGCTCTCGAACCAGGCCAAGAAATATGGCGGGCTTCATGCCGCCGCGGGCAGCTTGGGCGACTGGACGGGCGACAGCGTGCGACTCGGCCTCTTGAGCATCATCTTCAAGTCGGTCGGTCTGCCGCCGAGTTACTCCCGCGCCTCGTTTATGCTTTGGTTGCGCCACGAGGGTCTTGAGGACGCGGTCAAAGAGCATGTTCAACGCGCGGGGCGCGATTTCAACCACGAGTTGGCCAACCTGTACGTCTCCGACGCCATCCCCAGCGCCTTGCTCGCCGCGCGACCGGGCTTTGCCGACAAGCCCAGCGACGCTCGGCTGCTCGTCTAAAAGCAGTTTCCCAGCGTGACCGACGTCTCGATCGACGACATGGTCGACAAGATCAAGCTGACGCTGGTGCGGAAAAACAAGCTCCCGTTGACGGTCATGGTGCTCGACGAGGTGCAGCAGTACATCGGCGACACGTTGGCCCGCTCCAAAGGCGTGCAGGACTTGCAGGAGCAGTGCTGCTCCAGGCTGGGCGCGAACGTGCTGTTCGTCGCCACCGGACAGAATGCCCTTACGGGCGTGCCCCTGCTGCAGAAACTCACGGGCCGCTTTCCCGTTAAAGTCGAGCTGCAAGACACCGACGTCGAAAAGGTCACACGTGAGGTCCTGCTCAAAAAGAAGCCCTCCGCCGAAGCCCCTCTCGGCTCGCTCGTCGAATCGCACGCCGGCGAGATCGAGCGGCACTTATCGTCCACGAAGATCGCGTTCACCACTCGCGATCGCGGGCTTCTGGTGCAGGATTACCCCGTGTTGCCCGTGCGCCGGCGCTTTTGGGAACGCGTTCTCCGCGCCGTCGATAAGGCGGGTACCGGGGCGCAGCTTCAAAACCAGCTCTCGATCGTGGAGGAAGCGGTGCAGCAGACCGCCGATTGGCCCCTGGGCAACGTCGTCAGCGGCGCCTTCATCAACGACGCCTCCGTCAAAAGCTCGGCGCTGAAGACCGGCGTCCTGCTGCAAGAAATCTCGGAAACGATCGCCAAGCAAAAGCAGGAAAACGACGGCGAACTTCGCTACCAGATTTGCGCCCTGATCTTCCTCATCGGGCAGTTGCCGCACCAGGGACCGGCCGATTCGGGCATCCGCGCCACCGCCGAAACGCTGGCCGATCTCCTCGTGACCGATCTCAATGTCTCCAGCGCCGACCTTCGCAAGAAGGTTCCTGAACTGTTGGAAACACTGGTGGCGTGCGGCGCCGTGATGCCGGTTGAAGACGAATACCGGATGCAGACCCGCGAGGGAAGCGAATGGAATCAGGCGTATTTGGAGTCGATGAACAAACTGCTGGGCGATGCCGCAAAACTTGGGGGCGAACGTTCCCAGTTGCTCAAAACCCAGTCGAGCGATGTTTTGAAAAAGTTCAAGCTGACGCATGGCGAAAGCAAGGTCGCCCGCGACATTGCGCTCGACTTTGGCAGCGAGTCGCCGACGACGGGCGGCACAACGGTGCCCGTATGGCTCCGCGATGGCTGGGAAGTCGAAGAAAAGACGGTGATTGACGACGCGCGCGTCGCAGGCGACTCGGCGGCCGTGGTCTACGGATTCATTCCGCGCCGCCAGGCGGAAGAACTGAAACGGGCCATCGCCGGTCACTATGCGGCCACCGCCACCATCCAGACCAAAGGCAACCCCAGCACACCCGAAGGCATCGAAGCGCGCAAGGCGATGGAGACACGGCAAGAGCAAGCCCGGCAGGCGCGCGACGGCATTATCGCTGAGATTCTCAACGAGACCGCCATCTACATTGCCGGGGGCGGCGAGCCGGTCGGCGGCACGCTGCTGGCAGACAAGGTTCACCTTGCCGCCAAGGCTTGCCTCGACCGGCTTTACCCGGAGTTTCACAAGGCCGATGCCCCCGCCAAAGATTGGATGAAGGTCGTCGAACGGTCGAAAAAGGGTGATGGCGATGCACTGGCCGCGGTGGGGCACCAGGCAGACGCCGACAAACACCCCGTTTGCGCAGCGGTTCGAAACTTCGTGGGAAGCGGTAAGAAGGGCACGGAAATTCGCAAGCATTTCGGCGCACCGCCCTACGGTTGGCCGCAGGATGCCGTCGATGCCGCCCTGATCGTGATGTTCAACGCGGGCTTGCTGCAGGCCCGCGCCGGCAACGAGCCGGTCGCCAAACAAAAGCTCGATCAAAAGAACATCGCCGCGACGGACTTCCGTGTTGAAAACATCACCCTGACGACCGCGCAGTTGATCGCCATCCGGACCTTGTTCAAGGTTGTCGGCCTCAACGTGCTGCCAGGCCAAGAGTCGGCCAATGCGGCCCAGTTTCTGGAAATCATGTTGAAGCGTGCCGTGGCGGCCGGCGGCGCTCCGCCTCTACCGGCCAAGCCCGATGTCGCGCACCTGACCGACATGGCCAACCGTGTTGGCAACGACCGACTCAAAGCCATCCACGACCATCAAGATCGTCTGACCAAGGAGGCGAACGACTGGCAAAAGCGAGCGGAGCTGATCCGCGAGCGAGAACCGCACTGGCGAATGCTCAAAGCACTTCTCAGTCACGCGGGCGACCTGGCCGTGGCGGCCGACGCGCAGCCGGAGGTCGACTCGATCGAGCAGCACCGCCGTTTGCTTGGCGAGCCCGATTCGGTGCCGGGCTTGCTCGATAAGCTGGCGCAGGCGCTTCGCGAAGCGCTGAACGAGGCGTATGCCGTCTGCGAGCAACTCCAGCAAGAAGGCCAGGCCATGCTCGCAACAAGCGCAACTTGGCGCCAGCTTTCGCTCGATCAGCAGACGGCGCTCAGCGATCAATACGAGCTTAACGTGCTGCCCGAGTTGGCGGTCGGCACCACGGACGAGATCTTGCAAACGCTATCCGCGACTCGGCTCAAAGAATGGAAGACGCTGGCCGACGCCATCCCGGCCCGCTTCGCGCAGGCCTTGGGCGCCGGGGCTAAGCTGCTGGAACCCAAGGCCCAGCGCGTGAAGCTAACTGGCGGCACCATCAAGAACGAGGAGGACTTGCGGGGGTGGTTGGCGGCGACGGAAGAGCGGATTCGCGACAAACTCAAGGACGGGCCGGTGATTATTTAGCCACGGATGAAACACCGATGAAACACGGATAAAACCTTACGAGGCGTCTATGTTCCAGCTCAATAAGGAAGAAGCCGAGAGTTTGAGATTCCAAATTGGAATCTCAAAGCCCGGTAGAGGCGGCCGCCGTTATGCGCCTTACGCCTTCACCGAGCAAGGAGTCGCCATGCTGTCGACGGTTCTCCATAGTAATCGGGCCGCCTCGTCAAAAAGGCAAAACTGGCCCGTTTTGCGGCCCCGGCGAGAGTCCGCCGCCGGGCCGTCCGCCTTCATTCCTTATCCGTGTTTCATCCGTGTTTCATCCGTGTTCCATCCGTGGCTAATTAGGATTCGTTGGAGAAAAAGGCTGGGAACTTCAACATCAAGATGTCACCGAGGCGATCATTGGGGCGGCGTTTGAGGTTTACAATGTGCTGGGCTATGGCTTCTTGGAGGGAGTCTATAAGCGAGCGATGCAGGTGGAGTTAATAAAGCGTGGTTTCCGCGCGCAAATCGAGGCCGAGATTCGCGTGATGTATAAGGGGGTTGAAGTCGGCTTTTACAAAGCCGATCTGTGGGTAAACGAATGCGTGATGGTCGAACTGAAAGCCGCCAAATCCTACACCCAGGAACATGAACCACAGCTCTTGAACGAGCTGAAAGCCACCGGCGTCAAGGTTGGCCTGCTCATCAACTTTGGCCGGACGAAAGTCGAATTCAAACGCTTCGTCTTTTAGACCTATGTTCTTTCGCCACGGATGAAACACCGATGAAACACGGATTACACGGCCCGGCAGGTCCGATGGTCGTCGATGACGCGAATCTTATTCTTTATCCGTGTTTCATCCGTGTTTCATCCGTGGCTAGTTGATTTCGTATGGCAGCATTAGCTACTGACCTTCGCCGCCAGCTCGAAAGCGTCTGCGTGCGAGCGCGCGAGCTGGCCGAGGCCGCGGCGCGTTCCGCTTTGCAAAAGCGCGCGGTCGATGCCGCCGAGCCGTTCGGCCACTTCACGGCCGCCGAGAAAAGGCTG
Source organism: Pirellulales bacterium (assembly GCA_035533075.1). Classification (NCBI taxonomy): domain Bacteria; kingdom Pseudomonadati; phylum Planctomycetota; class Planctomycetia; order Pirellulales; species Pirellulales bacterium. The sequence continues at coordinate 73,178 of DATLUO010000135.1, forward strand.
CGGAACCGGTTACGTGCCCGCGGCCGGCAGCTCGGCGATGTTCGCCACGCCAACAAGACGCAAACAATCGAGCAGCTTAGCCAGGAGCTGGCTTACGAATTCTGGCACCGAATGCTCTTTGCCCGGTTCCTGGCTGAGAACAATCTGCTCATGCACCCGGATGGCGTGCCCGTCAGCCTGGCCGACTGCGAAGAGCTGGCCAAGGCGAAGGGCACGGCCAACGGTTTTGAGTTGGCTGCCCGCTACGCCAGCCGAATGCTGCCGCAAATCTTTCGCACGGATGACGTGCTGTTGGAAGTTGAGTTTCCCATCAACGAGCGGCTGCCACTGGAAAAGTTGTTGGCCACGTTACCGACCGCGACCTTTACCGCCGACGACAGCCTGGGCTGGGTCTATCAGTTCTGGCAATCGAAAAAGAAAGACGAGGTGAATAAATCAGGGGCCAAGATCGACGGCCGCAGCTTGCCCGCCGTCACGCAGCTCTTTACCGAGCACTACATGGTCGAGTTCCTGCTCGACAACACGATCGGCGCTTGGTGGTGCGCAAAGAATGAAATCAAGCCGCGGATGAAACACGGATCAAACACGGATGAGAAGAATGGGTTTTTGAACGGCATTGATCCGTGTTCCATCCGTGTTCCATCCGTGGCGAATAGATCTTTGCCGGCGTTCGACTATCTGCGCTGGCGCGACGACGGCACGCCGGCGGCGGGTACGTTCGAGGGCTGGCCCCGCTCGCTGGCCGAGTTTACGCTGCTCGATCCTTGTTGCGGCAGCGGCCATTTTCTGGTGGCGGCTTTCAACCTGCTGGTGCCGCTGCGGATGCACGACGAAGGGCTCACGGCCCGCGAGGCGTGCGACGCCGTGCTGCTGGTCCTCCGCGCGGCGACGATGCCTCGCGCGTGAAGAGCGCGGTCAGCTCGTCCTTGGTGACCGAGCCGTCCTTGTCGGCGTCGGCGCGGTCGAACAGCGGCCCGAGCCGCGGGTCGGTCACTTCCGGCTTCGATAACTTGCCGTCCTGGTCCGCGTCGAAAGCCATCATTTTCGCCACCGACGCCGCCACAACGTCGCCACCGCCGCGCCGATGGCGCCCACCGGGAAACGATGGGGGTTGGGCCAGCAACACAGCCGCACCGGCGAGCAGGCTCAGGATTCCGATAACCAAAGCAGGTCTTATCATCGTTCGTCGTTCTCGATACCGAAGTGAGTTTGTTGTGGCACCCAATGCCCAATGCCCAACGCCCAGTGCCTAACGCCTAACGCCTCGCGGTCCAAGCGCGCTCTCGTCGGGCGTGCGGCCCAACACAATATCGAACTGGCAGGCACACTCGCCGATTTTCGATTCAACCAGCGGCTTGAAGTCGGCCAGCAGTAGCTCGCGATCGACCAGGTCGCGGGCCGAATTGACGATGCCGTCGCGGGCGTTGCCTTCGTGCCCGCGGATGAAAATCTGGGTGGTCAGCAGCTCGCGGTCGCCGCGTTTGACTTTGACGTGGATGTGCGGGGCGGGCCTGCCGGGATACGGCACGGGTTTGATCGTGCGAAAACGATATTCGCCGCTGGCGCCTGTCGTGAAGCGTCCAAAACCCTGGAAGTTCTTGTCGCGCTGGGCGTCCTTGGGGCGGCTGTCGGCCGTGTGCAGGTAGACGGCGTTGGCGTCGCACTGCCAGATTTCAATGGTGGCGTCGTCGACCGGCGAACCGCTGGTGGTGAGCACGCGGCCGGTGAGGTGCGTGATCGTGCCGACCGCCGGGGTAATCTGGTCGTTGACGATCAGCAGGTCGTTGTCCCGATCGAGCGGCAGCCGATCGGGATAGAACGGTCCTTCGGTCATCGACGGCGTCGGCAGCAGCAATTGCTCGGCGAACAACCCCCGCGTGGTGAAAAAGCCGGCAGAGAGCGCGGCAAGAAACGCTCGACGATCGGGAACGAAAAGAGGGCACGACATCGTGATCGGCGCCTTTCGGCCGCCTCCTGGGACGAGATTCATAATACGGAGGCCGGCGCCACGGACGCAACGGCCGTTAATACTGGAGTAACGGGCCGACGCGGAAAACCGCCGCGCGACAGGGCGGGTGTGCTAATACTGATTCTTCGTCGCATGCGTGTCTTGATGTTGCGCTGTCGACAAGGCCGTAAGGTGGGACAAGCGAGCTTGGGAGCGCCGGCCCACCGTTGGCAACGTCGCTAACGGTGGGCCGGCGCTCGCAAGCTCGCTTGTCCCACCCTTCAATTCTTCTGGCTTGGCGAACATCACCCCTCGAAAAGGCTGACCGCGACGACATCGCTGGCGGAATACCTGCATTCGCCGCCGGCAAAGTGGATCAGCGCATTGGCCGAGGCGAGCGTTCGCAGATCGCCCGAACCTTGCCAGGCCAATGTCTCGACAGTGTCGCCATCGCCGGTTGCCGTTACCTTGGCCGGATAATACGTGGGCCGGTCGCCACGATGGTGAAAGGGCGCCGTCAGCCGGGCAAGAACCGTGGCCCGCGGCCCGAACGGATGGCCCGCCATCGCCCCCAACGCCGGCCGTACGAACAACTCAAAGCACACCAGCGTGCTGACCGGATTGCCGGGCAGACCAAACACCAGCTTCGAGGCACCCTCGGCTTCATCGACGCCGAACCAGAGCGGTTTGCCCGGTTTGATGTTGACCTTGTGAAACACCTGCCGCACGCCCAGGTCGGCCAGCACGCCGGGCACCAGGTCGAGCACGCCCGCCGACACGCCGCCGGAGATCAACAGCACGTCGGACCGCAGGCCCTCGCTCATCAGCCGCCGCAGCGACGCCCGGTCGTCGCGGCCGATGCCGAGATCGACCGGCCCGCCGCCGGCGTGCCGCACGGCGGCGAGCAGCATGGCGCCGTTCGAGTTGCGGATCTGTCCGGCGGCCGGTACTTCGGCCGGCGTAACGAGCTCGTTGCCTGTGGGCAGCACCGCCACCCGCGGCCGCCGGAAAGCGAGCAGCTCATGGCGACCAACCTCGGCCAGCAAACCGATTTCCATCGGCCGCACCGCGTGCCCGGCCCGCAGCACCATCTCGCCGCGGCGCATCGAAGCCGCCCGCGGCACGATGTTTTGCCCGGAGGCAATCCGTTGCGGGCTGATGCGCACCTGGCTCGCGTCGATCGGCTCGGTCCGTTCGACCATCACGACAGCATCGGCTCCTGCCGGCAACGGCGCGCCGGTCATGATTCGGGCGGCGGTGCCCGCCGTAACGGTTCGTTGCGGCACGGCCCCGGCCACAATCTCTTCGATGACGGTGAGCGTCTCTCCTTCGGGCGAGACGTCCGTCGAGCGGAGGGCGTAACCGTCGACCACCGATTTATCGTGCGGCGGCGAATCGACGTCGCTGGCCACGTCTTCGGCCAACACTCGGCCGAGCGCGTCGGCCAGCGCGATGCGTTCGACGGGCAGCGCCCGCACGTGCGACCGAATCTGGTTCAGAGCTTCGTCAACGGAAATCATTCAGCGTGGAGGTTCTTATGGTCGTAACGGAGGCGTTGGGCGATAGGCGTTAGGCTTTAGGCACGATGCTCTTATCGTGCCCAACGCCCAACGCCTATCGCCTTGTTCGGTGGGCCAGCGCTCGCAAGCTCGCTTGCCCCACCTTACGACTTATCACCGAAGAACGCCACCGCTCCTTGCCGCTCATCCGAATTGTCTCCATGAACACCTCCTTTGAAGAGGTGATTGTGGGGACATTTCTACCTGCGCCTTAAGGGGACATTTCTATCTGCGCATTACAGGCCCGGATTGAAATCGGATGACTGCCTGCGAGCGGCATTGGGCCCGTAGCGGACGTCGCCGGCTTGACGTCGGCCGTCTGCCGGCAAACACTAACATCTGGCGAACTGCCGCTTCCTTTCTTCGCCCGGAACCGAGAGCGCATGCCCATTCAGGTTGTCTGCCCAAGCTGCAAGACGAATTTCAAGGTCAGTGACCAATTCGCCGGCAAGCAAGGGCCCTGCCCCAAGTGCAAAGCCCCCATTCGCATCCCCAAGGCCGATGCCGTCGATGCGCCCGCGTCCGCCGCGCCCGCGGGCAAGCAAGCCGCCAAACAGGCCGGCAAGCCGAATGGCCAGCCCGCGGCCAAGACCGATCCGACGAAGCCGGTGATTCCGGCAGCAGAAATCAAAATTCACGCGCCCGAGATCGAAGGGCCCAAGACCTCCACCGGCCGGCCCGTGGTCAAACCGATCCTTCGCAAGGAAACGAAGGTCGAAGTGGTGCCGATTGTCATCATTGCCGGCGCCACGCTGCTGGCCTTCGCCGCCGCGTGGCTGTTGCGAAAGCCGCTGGGGCAGCAAATCGGCCTGCGTGCCTTGGGGCTACTGCTCATCTCGCCGGCCCTCACGCTCGGCGGATACTGGTTTTTGAGAGACGACGAGCTGGAGCCTTACCGCGGTCGAGCGCTATGGCTGCGGGCGGGCATCTGTGCTTCGGTCTACATGGCCTTGTGGGGCGGCTACCTGCTGCTGCCGGCCGACGCCACGACAGCCGCCTGGAGCTGGATTTACCTCGGTCCGCCCTTCTTCTTGGTCGGCGCCGGGGCCGCGTATGCCACGCTCGATCTGGAAATTGAGAACGCCTTCTTCCACTATTGTTTTTACGTGATCGTGACGCTTTCGCTCGGCTTCGCGGCCGGTTTGCAGATGCCCTGGCAGCCGGCAACGACGAAGCCGAGGACCGGCGTGCGAACGACGGCTGTGATTGATTCCGTCGGTCCCTCGATTCGCCCACCTTGGAGCCGGTGGCTGGGGCAGAGCTTGGCCAGGCAGCGGTCGGCGCCACAAAAGCCGTGGCGGCCAAGCGATGCCCCGGTAGCCCAGCGCGCCGGGAGCACCGGGGCATCGCTGGCCGGCAGCGCCTTTCGGCAATCGCGACTCGATTGCGGCCAGCTCTGCCCCAGCCACCGAGAATGTGTCGGCGACGTCGATCACGGTGGGCCGGCGCTCGCAAGCTCGCTGGTCCCACCCTACACCCAGCCACCGTTGAGTTACCTTTTTTCATCCTCCTTCCTTCACGGAGACCAACATGATTCGCAACGTGATCCTGTCAGTCGTACTCGTTTTCCCCTGCTGCCTGTGGGCTGAAAGCGGTCCGACGAATGCGCCGCCGGAACCGGCCGGCATGCGGGCCATTTTCAACGGCAAGAATCTCAGCGGCTGGGATGGAGACCCGCGGCTGTGGAGCGTCCGCGACGGCGCCCTGCGCGGCGAGACGACCGCCGAAAACCCGGCCGCCGGCAATACGTTTATCTTATGGAAAGGCGGCCGGACCAAAGACTTCGACCTGCGGCTGTCGTTTCGCTCGAACTCCAGCAACAATTCGGGCATCCAGTATCGCTCGAAGCACATTACCGAAGGCAAACCCAAGAACGCCTGGGTCGTGCGCGGTTATCAGCACGAAATCCGTAACGAACTCAAACTGCCCAGCGTCTCCGGCTTTATCTACGACGAGGGCGGCAAACGAGGCCGGCTCTGCCTGGTGGGCGAAGAGGCGGTCTGGGAACCATCCGGCAAGAAAGTTATCAACGACAAGTTGATCGACCAGGCCGGATTCGAAAAACTCTTCAAGCTCGACGACTGGAACGACGTGGTGATCGTCGCCCGTGGCCACCACATTCGGCACTACCTCAACAACCGGCTGATTGTGGATTTCACCGACAACGATCCGGCAGCCGCGCTGGCCGACGGCATCCTGGCACTGCAGCTCCACGCCGGCAAGCCAATGTGGGTCGAGTTCAAGAACATCCGGATTGCGGAAATCGAGTAGCCACCCAATGTCGCGAAAGCTGCGAAGCTGGCTGGCGCTGTCGATCTCGCTGGCGGTCTTGGCGGCGGTCTCATGGCGTGCCTGGCGGCTGTCGACTCCGTTGGACAAGCTGCTCGAGCAGGCCCGGCAGGCGATGGCCGACAAGCGGTACGACGAGGCCGAAACGCTTTGCCGCAGCGTTCTTTCGCGCGAACCAAATTCGGCCGCGGCCTTGCTGCTGGCCGGCGAGGCGGCCACCAAGCAAGAGCGGCTCGACGAGGCGGCCGAGTATTACGCTCGCGTTGCCGACGATGATCCTCAGGCGGCCGTGGCGAGACTCGCCGAAGGCTCGGTTCTATTGCACACCAACCACGCCGCGGCCGCGGAAAGGGCGTTACGCGCCTGCCTCGATCTCGATCCGCACCAGCCCCAGGCCCACGAGCGCCTGGCTTGGCTGTTGGGCACCGAGGGCCGCCGTTTCGAATCGCTGCCCCATCTTTATGAGCTGCTGCGGTTGTACCGTTTCACGCTCGAATCGTTGAGGGCGGCCGGCAATCACGACGTGGCCTTCGGCCAGCAAGAGCGGTTGCGGGCCTTTCTTGCCACTGAACGGGACAACGTGCTTCCTTTGATTGGACTGGCACGCATCGAGCTGCGAACGAATCCGCGCGAAGCGGGCCGGCTGGCCGGGCAGGTGGTGGCGAAGCTGCCCGAACAACTCGAAGCACAAGCTTTGCTGGGCCGGGCACGGCTGGCGCTCGACGATCGCCAGGGGCTGGCCGCCTGGCAAGCACAGCTTCCGGCCGGGGCCGACGAACATCCCGATATCTGGCTGGTGCGCGGGCAGCTTGCCAAAGAGTCGGGCGAAACGCGAGCGGCCGCGCGCTGTTTTTGGGAGGGCCTGCGGCGTGACGCCAACCATCAGGCCGCGACCTATCAGTTGTCGCAGGTGCTGCAGTCGCTGCGCGCATCGCCGGTGGCGACCGCTGTTTCCGCGGAAGACATCGCCTTTCTGGCCACACGCGCGGTCGATCTGGAAAAGCTGGCCGAGACGCTGGACGACTTGCAATCGCAGCCGCAGGAACTGGAGCTGATTCGCCGCGCGGCCTCGCTCACCGAGTCGCTGGGCCGGCTGTGGGAGTCGTGGGCCTGGCACCGCGTGGCGCAGTCGCTGTCGCCCGACGCGGAGTGGGCGATACAAGGCACCGAGCGCATTGAGCCGCAGTTGTCGCCGACGCTGGCCGACACGCTTGCCTCATCGGATCCTGGCCAACGGCTCGATCTTTCCGGTTTTCCTTTGCAGGCTCGCAGCTCGCTTGCGCAACGTAGGCCGCTTGCTCCGCAAGCGGAACGGCGTCGGCAACCGGACGGATCTTCCGTAACTGAAAACGTCGGCCGCGGTGAAGGTCCCTCCGCTCACGGAGTGAGCGGGCTGCATTTTCGCGAAGTCGCCGCCGAATCAGGCATCGACTTCACCTACTTCCGCGGCTGCCAGCCGGGCAAAGGCGATGGCCGGATGTTCGAGTTCACCGGTGGCGGTGTGGCCGTGCTCGACTTCGACCTCGACGGCTCGCCCGACCTTTATTTCACCCAAGGCTGCCGCTGGCCGCCCGCTGTCGGCCAAAGCGAGTTTCTGGACCAGTGCTACCGAAACCTTGGCCGGGGCCGGTTCGCATGCGTCACCGATCCAGCGCACCTCGCCGAAGACCGCTTCAGCCAGGGCGCCACCGTCGGCGACTTCAACGGCGACGGGTTCCCAGACGTCTACGTCGCCAATATCGGCGTCAACCGCTTGCTCATGAATTGCGGCGACGGCACCTTTCTCGATGTCACCTCACAGGCGGGCATCGACGATTCGAGTTGGACCACAAGCTGTCTGATGGCCGATCTGAACGGCGACGGGCTGGCCGACCTGTACGATGTCAACTATGTGATGGGCGATGACGTATTCGATCGCGTTTGCCTGAAAGAGGGCCAAGGGCGCACCTGCCCGCCCGGAGCGTTCGCTCCCGAGCCCGATCGCTTCATGCTCAACCTGGGCGACGGCCGTTTTGCCGACCGCGGCAAGGCCATCGGCTTGGCGGTGTCGGGCGGCAATGGCTTGGGGATCGTGGCGGCCGACTTTGAGGGCCGCGGCCGGCTGGGCCTGTTTGTGGCCAACGACCAGGATGCGAACTTCTATTTCGTCCATCAGGCAACGGTCCGCAACGGAGCGCCGCGATTCACCGAACTGGGCGTCCTTTCCGGCCTGGCGTTCGACGGGCAAGGCAAAGCCCAGGCATGCATGGGGGTGGCGGCGGGCGATGCCAACGGCGACGGCATGCTCGACCTGTTCGTGACGAACTTCTACCAGGATTCCAACACGCTTTACTTGCAACAGGCGACCGATTCGTTCGAAGACGCTACCGCCGCGGCCGGCCTGCGAGAACCGAGTTACGACGTGCTCGGTTTCGGCACGCAGTTTATCGACGGCGAGCTGGACGGATTACCCGACCTGGTGGTCACCAACGGGCACGTCGATGATTTCGGCTATCTAAAGGTGCCCTACGCCATGCGGCCGCAGTATTTTCATAACCAGGGCCGCGGACGCTTCGTCGAGGTCGAGGCCCAGCGGCTGGGCGACTTCTTTACCGCGACGCACGTGGGCCGCGGGCTGGCCCGGCTCGACTTCAATCGCGACGGGCGAGAGGATTTCGCGGTGTCGCATCTCGAAGCGCCGGCAGCATTGGTGTTGAACGAAACAGATTCGGTCGGGCACTTTCTGGCCCTGCGGCTGCACGGCACGCAGTCGGCACGCGACGCGATTGGCGCTACGGTTCGCGTTTCGGCGGCGGGCCGAACCTGGACGCAGCAGCTTACTGCGGGCGACGGTTACATGGCCAGCAACCAGCGCCAACTCGTGTTTGGGCTGGGCGCAGCCGAGCTCGTTGACGAGTTGACGATCGAATGGCCCACTGGCAGCCGACAAACGTTTCGCGAAGTCGCAGCAGATCACGAATGGATTGTGGTGGAAGGCCGCGACGAGCTGCACGCCTTGCCAAAATAGTCGCTACCTTTGCTCGTCCATGAACTCCAAATAATCCCGCTCCAGGTGCCGCAGGTTGTCGCCGAAAATCGCCGTGAAATCCGCCATGCGTTGTCCTGCGTCGTAGGCGGCGAACGCCTTTCGGGCGGCCGTTCGCGCCAACAACTCGCTGTACTTCTTGGGCCGCGTCTCCACCAGGAAAAACGAAAACGCCCAGGCCTCGGCATACGCCCGATCGACGTTCGTTTGAAACAGCCGGTCGCCGGCGACGATCTCTTCCAGCAAATGGGCGGGGCGACTGGGCAACAGCCGCTTAAACTGAGCCAGCCGGATGCGATTGTATCGTGCCCGACGTGAAGCATGATGAGTCGAGTTCCATACGCCTTCGGCCTCGAACATCGTGCCCAGTCCTTCGACAAGCCACCGCGGCGTGGCGCCGAAGCGGCGATGGACGCCGGTGTTGAAGGCGGTCTGATGCGTGGCTTCGTGAATGATGGTGGCGGCGTTCTCGTGCCAGTCGGCGGCCTGCGCCCGACCCCCGCCCACGTCGAACAGGCTGACGCGATTGCTGAGGGGCGAATAATAGCCGAGCACGTTCGCGCCGAGTTGCGCCCCGTCTCGCCGCGAATAGGCCAGAAAGTCGTCTTGGTTGCGAAACACCAGCGCCACCAGCGGGAACTGCGGCTCTTGCAAAGGAAAGCCGCGGACGCGGAAGTAATGCACGAACGACCGGTACAGGTCCTCGAACCGTCGGCTCCAATAGTCGCGCTGGCCGGGAGCATGGGCCACCAGGTAGTGCCCGGTGCCGCTGATCTCGAACGTCTTGCCCAGTTCGGCCGCCAGGCGGGCACGCAACTCCGACGCGCTGAAGCTGTGAAAGCTGGACGACGTTTGCCGGACCTCGCGGACTTCATCGGGCTTGAACGCCCACACCCGTCCGTCGCGCGCCAACAGCACACGATCGCGCGACCAGATCAGCGGCAGCCCTTCGACGTGCGTTCCCGACAACTTGACGTCGAGCATCCACTGCGGCTCGTCGGCGACAGCCGTCGCCGCCAGCAGGAGCAGGAGTATTGAAATGAGTGTTCGCATAGAGCAGACGTAGGGTGGGAGCGAGCGAGCTTGCGAGCGCCGGCCCACCCACGATAGGGTTCAGGGTTCAGGGTTCAGGAACATCCGAGTTGACCTTCGCCTGACCCCTATCGCCTGATACCTATACATGGCGGGCCGGCGCTCGCCAGCTCACTGGCCCCGCCCTACGGCCTTCCTGAACCCTGAACCCTGAACCCTTTCACGACGGCGCTCGCAAGCTCGCTGGTCCCACCCTACGGCGTTAACCACGGACTACGGACCACGGACTACCGACCACAACTTTACCTCGCTGGCAGTGATGGCGACGAGGTCCTAGAATGAGGAAGTTCGCTTTTCCCAAGCTCACCGCGGAGGTTCCGCAATGCTGACACGCTTGACGTTGACGTTCTGGCTCTGCGCCGCGGCCTGCCTTGCCGCCGCCGAGCCCGCGAAGCCTACCGCCGGCAAAACTGGTACGGACGATAAATCCACCACCGAAGCAACCGGCACGGATGAGTTTGCTGAGACGATCCGCCGGCTTGTACGCCAGCTCGACGCGCCGCAGAAGGCGCGGCGCGAAGAAGCGGAGAAGGACCTGGTTGCTCTGGGGACGAAAATCCTCGATTACTTGCCCGAAAACACCGACCGCATGTCGGCCGAAGCCGGCCAGCGGCTCGATCGGGTCCGCGAAAAGCTGGAGAAGAGCGAGGCGGAAAGTTCCATCGAACCCAGCGCGGTGACGCTGTCGGGCGAAAAGCCGCTCTCCGAGATCCTCAAGGCGCTTGAAGAGCAAACGCACAACAAGCTGGTCGATCTGCGATCGGAGTTCGGGCAAGAGGTGGGCGACCCCAAACTTAAGGTCGATTTCCAGCAGGCGCCGTTTTGGCAGGCGCTCGACGACGTGCTGGATCAGGCCGAGTTGACCATCTACCCGTATACATCCGAAAACGGCGGTCTGGGCCTGATGAGCCGGGGCGAATCGCGCTTGCCGCGGCACGGGCAGGCCGTCTACACCGGGGCTTTTCGCATCGAGGGCACGGAGTTCGTCGCCCGGCGCGACCTGCGCGACCCGATGAGCCATATTCTCAGTCTGACGTTGGAGGCGGCCTGGGAACCGCGCCTGCAACCGATCGTGATCGTGCAGCCGGCGAGCGACCTGCTGGCCGTCGACGACAACGGCCAGGCAATTCCCGTGGCGGCGTCGGCCGGCGACATGCAGTTTCCGATCGACGCCGACATGAAATCGGTCGAGTTGCCGATCCAGTTCCAATTGCCGGAGCGGAATGTGCGGCGGATCGCCAGCCTGAAAGGAAAGCTGACCGCCATGCTGCCGGGGCGCGTGGAGGCGTTCCGCTTCGCCAATCTCGACAAGAACAAACGCACCGACCGCCGCCGCGCCGGTGTGACGGTATCGCTGGAAAGCGTCCGCAAGAACGAAGCCGTCTGGGAAGTCCGCGTGCTGTTGAGCTTCGAGAAGGCGACCGGCGCGTTGGAATCGCACCTCAGCACCGGCTGGGTGACGAGCAACTTCGCGGCCCTGGAAGGACCCGACAACAAGACGGTTCCCTTTGCCGGCCTGGAAACGACCCGCGAGACGGAAACCGAAGTGGGAACGGCCTATTATTTTGATGTGCCGAACATCAAGGGTTTTACGTTTGTCTACAAGACGCCGACGGCCATCGTGAGCCTGCCGGTCGCTTATGAATTGAAGGGCCTGGATCTCCCGTAGGGGGCGGAATTTTGGATTTTGGATTTTGGATTTTGGATTGGGCAGAGCGATGAAGCCATTAGCGAAATCAGTGGCCTGCCTCTTCCTGCTGGTCACGATCGCGGCCGCGGATGCGGCCGGGCCGGCCAAGAGCAAGACTTCGGCAAAATTGACGACGGAGGCGGAGACCGAACTGCCGGTTGCGGCGATGGTGGGCGACCAGCCCGTCTACGTGGCCGAAGTCGATGACCTGCTCGCCGGTCGGCGACGCAAAACAGCCGGCGCCGCGTCTGCCGAATTGCGCGCGGCCGCACTCGATCAAGCGATCAATCAGCGGCTGGTGGCCGGATATCTTGTGAAACAAGGATACGCGGTCGCCAAGCAAGAGAGCGACGAGCTTCTCGCCGAGTTGAAGCGCAAGCTGGAGGCACAGAGCCTGACCTTTGACGAGTTCTTGAGCCGCCACGGCTTGAACGAGCGGATGGTGCGGCGGCGGCTGGAGTGGGACGTGATGTGGGCCGGCTTTCTCGCCAACGAGGCCACCGACGAGGCGCTTCAGCGGTTCTTCGATCTTCATCGCCGCGACTACGACGGCAGCGAGCTGCGCGTGAGCCACATTCTGCTGCCCGTGAAGACCGAGGACGGCGAAGCGAAACTCCGTGCGGCGCTGGAGCAGGCCGACAAGCTACGGTCGCAGATTGTTTCGGGCAATCTGTCGTTCGCCAAAGCGGCCGAAGAACATTCGTCCGGACCGAGTCGCCGGCACGGCGGCGATCTCGGCTTTATTCCGCTGCACGATCGCATGACCGCGGCCTTTTCGCGGGCCGCCTTCGAGTTGAAGAAGGGCGAGATCAGCAAACCCGTCGTCGATCAATTTGGCGTTCACCTGATTCAATGCACGGATGTGAAAGCGGGCGACAAGACCTGGCAGGATGCCCGGCGCGAATTAGTCGAGGACTTTGCTCGCGAAAGGTTCCTCGAGCTGGCCAAGAAGCAACGCAAGGAGGTATCGGTCAAGATCGTCCGTGTGAAATGATCCGATGGACGCGGAGCGGCCGACATCGATGATTCCCAAGCCCCGACCGCCAAGACTGAATTGCCTTTCGCTGATTCTTTTCAGCGCGGCTTTGCCGCTCCAGGGCATCTATGCCGACGATGGGATCTCGCGGATCTTGCAGGCCTGGAACGAGCATTACGGTACGTTCGCCGAGAGCAAGCAGTATCACTACCGTTGCGTGGTCAAGCGGATCTGCAAAAAGCCCGGATTTTCGTTGAACCGCTGCCAGCTTCCCGCGGTGCAAGAGTTGGGGCTGGAAATCTTCCTGAGCGATCTGGGCCGCGAGTATCGGTACGACAACGGCGATAACCGCCCCGTCAACATCCTCTTGATGCTGGCGCTCGGCGTCGCTGGCACGGGCACGATGCTTTACGCCTGGCGGCTGCCCGATCTGTTCCAGCGGCCAGGCTCCCGGCGTTTCGCGACGCTCGCGCTGGCGTGCGGGGTCTTGGCCGGATGGAGCTACATCCGAATCGGTTTGGCGCCGCTTGACGTCCAGCACGACGAACATCATTTTTTTGCGATCGCGGGGTTTGTTTCGTTCGCGGCGATGGGGCTGTCGTACGCGGTGGCCCTGCTGCTGGAAGCCGACTATCCCAACCGCTATGGCTGGAGCCTTCTCGCGTTGTGCGCGCTGCTGGGAGCCTACGTGCTGCTGCGCGAATTCGAGGGCCCGCATTGGCTTTCCGCTTCCGCTCTTTTCTGGAAGGCAACCGCTCAGAAAGTCGTCGTTTATTGCCAGGTCCTGTGCATGGCGATTCAAGCAAAGGGCGGGCTCAATTGGCTGGATCGGCGGGCGGCGAAGGACGCGGCAGGCCCGGTTCCCTAAGCTAAAGGCCGCGGGTGCTCAGTCCACCGAGCCCGCGCGATCGACCATGCTGGCTTTCACGTCCAAGGGCAGCGCGAGCGCGGTGAGGCCCGCGTTGTTCGGCTCAAGCTGGGCGGCGAAGCTGCGAAACGCCCCCGCCACCTGGGAAAACCCGAGCGCCTGCCAAGCAGTGGCGCGCAAGAAAGCAACGTCGAACGCCGGCAATTTCGCGCTGCAATGACGCAGGCAATGCAGGACTTTGTTCCAGTCGTTGCGAGCGCGTGCATCTTGCAATTCGCTTAGGTCGTCAGGCGTCACAGCCACTGCCGACTTGGCTCTTGGCGCCACCTGACCGCCCCTGCGAAGCCAATTCAAATCGGAGCTCAAGCCCGACAGGCTGCGCTGTTGGATACCATCCAATCCGCCCCAAAGCTGCGTCATTTCCTCCTCGACCGCTTCGAGGCATCCATCGGCCCGGCCTGCCGTCAGGTGTTGATGGTGTTCGAGCAGAAGTTCTGCGTAGCGGCGATACGAATCGTCGACTATTGGAGTAAAATCAGTCATGGAATCAACTCTCGTCAATAACCCAATGCGGACGGGTCGCCGCCAAGTCCCGCTGGAACTGCTGTAATTCTACGGAAACCGGCGGAGCGATCACGCCCGCGACCGTCGAGCCGGGTTTGTGAAATAGCTACAAGCCGTTGGCGACAACCGCTTCCTCGAAATCGCCGCTTCCATGGACGAACACTCGCATGTCTTTGCCTCGGGCGCCGTTGAACCCGTCGTCGAGGTGTTCCGGGATTAGATGCGCCGGCAATCGGCGCCAGTCGTCTACAACCGAGAGCCCCTTTCGGTTTGAAAGCACTTTATTGTTTGCATCCACATCGACATCGGCAAATCGGTCAGGCGGTTCGCGAACGGCCAAGCACTTCGACCGCTTCTCAACGCGCGGAAGGCCGTCCGTATCCACAAGCATGGGGCGAACTACCCGCGGCACCGCTTCAGTCCCTAGCAACAGGCGAACGTCTTTTGCGTGAAGTATAACACGATGGATCGTTTCCATCAAAATCACGGCGCGGTGGTTGGCAAAGAACCGCTTCGTGCCGTATTCTGCTTGGGGGCGGTCTTTTTGAGCCCTCACCGGCGCAGAGTTGGAACGTGGGAATCTACCAAGAACTTGGCATCGAGCCGATCATCAACGCTTCGGGCAGCGTGACGCGGCTGGGCGGAGCGCCGATGCCGCCGGCCGTGCTCGACGCCTTTGGCGCCGCGGCCGCTGAATCCGTGCCGCTCGAACAGCTTCAGGCCGCCGCCAGCCGCAGGATCGCCTCGGCGACCGGAGCCGAAGCGGGCCTGGTCACGGCCGGCGCGGCCGCGGCCCTCACGCTCGGCACGGCGGCGATTCTCACGGGCTACGACTTGCGGCGGATGGAACTGCTGCCGCACCCCGACGGCTCGTTCCCGAACGAGTTTGTCATGGCCCGCGAACAGCGCAACGGCTACGACCATGCCGTGCGCGCCGCCGGCGCCGCGCTGGTCGAAGTCGGCTTTCACGAGATCGTGGCCAATGCGGGCGTCCGCCGGGCCGAAGTCTGGGAATATGAGGCCGCTTTCAGTCTCCGCACCGCGGGCCTACTCTACGTCTTTGCTCCTGATTCACGCCCCGATCTCAAGACGCTCGTGGCGGCGGCCCATGCCCGTGGCCTGCCGGTGCTGGTGGATGCGGCGGGCGAGTTGCCGCCGAGAGCGAACCTGAAAAACATCGTGGCCAGCGGCGCCGACCTGGCGGCGTTCAGCGGCGGCAAAGCGATTCGCGGACCGCAAGCCAGCGGCATCCTGTGCGGACGGCGCGACTTGATTGCCGCCGCCGCCGTGCAGATGCTCGACATGGACGATCACTTCGAGCTGTGGGATCCGCCGCCGGAACTGATCGACAAATCGAAACTTCCCGGCATGCCGCGGCACGGCCTGGGCCGCGGCTTCAAAGTCGCCAAGGAGCAGATCGTCGCTTTGCTCAAGGCGCTCGAACTTTTCACGGCGGGCGAATATGAGCGGCAGCGTGTCGCTCAGAGCAAACACTTGAGCGAGATCGCCGCCGCGCTGGAAGGTTGTGCGGCGCATACGTCGCTGATCGATCGGGGCGAAGACGAGCCGCCGCCCGTGTTGGAAATCACCGTCGATGAAGCCACACTCGGCCGGTCGGCGCTGGAAGTCTGCCGGCGATTGCGTCGCGGCTCGCCGCCGTGTTATGTGGGGCATGGAAAACTGAGCGAAGGCAAGCTCGTTATCAATCCCTTGCACCTGAACGACGCCCGCACGACCGCCCTGGCGGCGCGGCTTCGAGAGGAGTTGACATGCTGATCGGCTATGTGAGCGACGAGCGCTATGTTGCCTTGCCCGATGTGATGCTGGAGTGTACGCGGGAAGGCCGCTCCATCGAGGGCCGCTCTCGGGCCAGCGGCGCCGTGTACGCCGAGCTGACGCCCGGCCAATACGAGGTCACGCTTTACAAGCAAGGCTTCGGCTCCAAGCGCCTGCGGCTCGACGTCCGGCCAGGGGAAGTCCATCAGTTTCGTTTGCTCTCCGACGGCCTGCTGGGCTACGTTTGGCCGAAATGGGTCAAGGCCGGCGAAGAAGCGGAATTCCGCGTCCACTCGACCGAAGCCTACAAGCTGGAACTGTGGCGTTACGGTCGCGAAAAAGAGTTGGTCCGCAGTCTCGGCTGGCACGACGAGCACGGCCCTCGGGCGACGATGCAGATCACGCCCGACGGCGATTACACGCAGACGGGCGTCGGCTGGAACAAGCAAGGCTACAACATCAAGGTCCACCGCCAGTTCGTCGAAGCGCCGCCACGGAGCGGCCTGTATTGCTTCCATGCCCGAACGGCTTCCGGACTACACTTTTCGTTTCCCTGGATCGTGGCGCCTTCCCGGCCGGCGGCCAAATTGGCGGTCTTGGCCTCGAACATCACCTGGAACGCCTACAACAGTTTCGGCGGACGCAGTAACTACATTCACGCCGACCGTTTCCCGCCCACGCCCACGGTGAACTCGCGGCAGGAATTGAAGCGTTACACCGATCCGAATCATCTGCACTACGATACGACCGACTACGACCCGCTGTCGTTCGACCGCCCCGAGCCGATCAACTCGATCGCCTTCGACGAGAAGCCGACCGATCCGATTGAAGGCCGGGCAGCCTGCCACCTGGCCGCGGCCGAGTGGCGGCTGTTGGCCTGGCTGGAGCGTGAAGGATTTGACTACGACTTTTACGCCGAGACGCAATTCCACTTCGAGCAGCTCGACCTGGCCGACTATCGCGTGCTCGTGCTTTCAACGCACCCCGAGTATTGGTCGCGGAGGATGTACGTACGCCTCAAGGGCTGGGTCGACGAACAAGGGGGCAGGTTGATTTACCTGGGCGGCAACGGCCTGAACTGCGAAGTGGAGTTTATCGATCAGGCGACGATGATCTGCCGCAACGGCGACCAGCGGGAGATCGACCGCCGCAAGCTGGAGAGCCGCTTTCATCTTCGCGTGGAATCGGAAGCCAACCTGTTGGGCGTCGTCTTCACCGAGGCCGGCGCGATGACCGGCGCCCCGTATCGTGTCGTCGACGCCGATCATTGGGCGTTTGCCGGCACGGGCCTGAAGCGAGATGAGCTGTTTGGGCAAAACAGCCTTCATGGCCGCTGCCCTGGCGGCGCCAGCGCTCACGAGACCGACAAGATTTCGCCCAGCTCGCCGCCGAACGTCGAGTTGCTGGCCAAGGGCACGAACCGCGACGACGGCGGCGCCGAGATGGTCTATTACGACACGGCCAGCGGCGGCGAGGTGTTTTCCGCCGGCTCCATCGCCTGGCCGAGCTGCCTGCTGGTGGACGAGGCCGTATCGCAGATCACCGCCAACGTGATACGCCGGTTTTTGCAGGCCGTCGGGTCGTGAATGTTGACGCAGCACATGCTCAAGGTGCGTCGAGCAGTTCTCGCCAGTTGGCGACATCCAGCACTCGCTCGCCCATGCGATTCAGCCGCGCGACGTCGTCGATCGCGTCCAGAGATTCTTGCACCGCGGCTGGCGGCGGACCCAACCGCCGTGCGCCGATCTGTATTAGCATCGTTCGCAAGCCTTGCGCCATGCCCTCTTCGACAATCAACTGATAAGTCGTGGAATCTCGCAAATCAACCATGGTTAAAGCCTCCTGAAGCAATTTCAATTTGGAGCGCGCAACACGCATTCCGGTTAATACCCAGGCGGCCATCAACAGCCGCTTGGCGTCGGCGGGCGGGAGCTCGGCGTCCAGTCCGGCAAGCCAATCGAGCGGGTAGCGGCGGACCAGTTCTTTGAGCGTAGCGTCAAACGGGAGTGACATGTTTTCCGACCTTGGGGTAGTGTACGACGCGGTTGGATTTCGTGGGACTTGGAGAATGCAGGTCCGGCATCGCGGAAGCCAGATCGCAGACTCCGCTGCCGATCATCAGAAGGCCGTTACGCTCCTGACAAATACTTTTTCGGCACCTCCGCCCCGGCCACAAAGCTCAGCTTGGCCACGCGGCACATCTGATAGACGTTGATGCGGAAATCGGGACAGGTGCTCACCAGGCAATAGGCGTCGGTCGGCGAAAAGCCGTGCTCGGCGATCAGCCAGTCCATCAGGCAGACCGTCGCCTTCTCGACCGCCGTCTCCAGCGGCCGGTCGGCCCAGACGGCCACGATCGACTGTGGCTTCTCGATCCGCAGGCAGGGGATTTTTTTCTGCTTGATCAGCTCCAGCTTCAGCCGCACGGTGGCCTTCGTTTCCGCCGCCGTGCCGCTGAATTCGGTGTCGCCCTGGCTGGCGTGAACGTCGCCCAAATAGAACTTGGCCCCGTCGTGATACACCGAGAGCAGAACGCGGTTGCCGGGACACACGTCGCGGACGTCGAGATTGCCGCCCCAGTCGCCTTGCCCGTCGATGCTCGTCACCACTTCGCGGTCGGGCGCCACGCCCAACGTACCGACGAACGGCGTGATCGGCCACGAGAGCCGCTCGTTGAAATGCAGCGTGCCGTCGCGCGTGGTTCCGCTGGGGCCGGGCGTGTGCTTGAAAATCTTGGTCGTGTAGTCGCCCGACAGCTCCGGCCAGCGGGTCGATTCGCCCAAGGGGCCACGACGCGGGCCGACGGCGACCCAGGAGTAATCGTCGACGGTGATGCTCTCGATGGTGACCGCGAGCACGTCGCCGCGCTGGGCGCCTTCGACCCACACCGGGCCGCCGATCGGATTGGCCAAGGCCGGCGAACGGTCGAAGCCGGGCCGCCGAGCGGGAATGGCTTTGTCGTCGGCCGTTTTGAAATAGCCGGTGCTGGCGTCGTAGGTTTCGATCTCGAAGGTTTCGCCCTCACGCACGCGCAGGAGCGGTTCGTCGCGCCAGTCGAAGGCGTATTTCTTGGCTTGTTCACGGTCGATGCGTTGCATGATGGGCTCCTAATTGCCACTTGTATCGGTAGCAGGCGTGCGATAGCCTCACAATCGAAGTCGGCATCGCGACAACCGTAAGGTGGGGCCAGCGAGCTTGCGAGCGCCGGCCCACCATGATCGACGTCGCCATCGGTGGGCCGGCGCTCGCGAGCTCGCTGGCCCCACCCTACGTCAAATCATCGTACCGCCCGCATCGCGCCGTGCAAGCGAACCGAAGAAAGACGCTATGAAATTCGCCATCTGCAACGAAACGTTCCTCGATTGGCCGTTCGACAAGGCTTTTGCATTCGCCCGCGATTGCGGCTACACGGGCATCGAGATCGCCCCTTTCACCATCAACACCGATGCGCGAAAGATTACCGCCCCGCGGCGGGCCGAAGTGCGCAAGCAAGCGGAAGACGCCGGCCTCGATGTGGTCGGGCTGCACTGGCTGCTGGCCAAGACCGAGGGCCTGTATCTGACCACGCCGGACGTGGCGGTCCGCCGGGCGACGGCTGAATACATCGCGGAGTTGGCCCGGCTCTGCCGCGATTTGGGCGGTTCGATCATGGTGTTTGGCTCGCCGGTGCAGCGAAACCTACTGCCGGGCGTCAATCACGAAGAGGCGATGAAGTTCGCGGCCGAAGTTTTTCAGGCCGCCATGCCGACGCTGGAAGAACTCGACGTGACGCTGGCCGTCGAACCGCTGGGGCCGGCCGAGGGCATTTTCCTGCTCACCGCGGCCGACGGCATCCGGCTGATCGAAATGGTCGGCTCGTCCCATTGCCGGTTGCACCTCGATTGCAAAGCGATGTCGAGCGAGAGCGCACCGATTCCCGATATTCTTCGGCGCTCGGCGCCCTGGCTGGTCCACTTTCACGCGAACGATCCCAACCGGCAAGGGCCGGGCATGGGCGAGTTGCAGTTCGGTCCGATTCTCGAAGCACTGGGCGAGATCGATTATCGCGGCTGGGTCTCGGTCGAGGTATTTGACTATTCGCCCGGCCCCGAACGGCTGGCGCGCGACAGCATCGAGTATTTGCAGCGTTGCGCCGAGGAAGTGGCGGGGTGAGGGAGGGACCGCTGGCACGGCGCGGCTGCGCGATGTTACCATAAATCGCTTCCTTCCTTGGCACCCTCGACCTTTGGAGTTCGCTCCTTGAGTTCCCAGACTTCCGCGATTATTGACGCTTATCGCCGTCGTACTGTGCATTCCGCCCGGCTGGCACAACAGGCTGTCGAGGTCTTTCCCGGCGGCGTGACGCACGACGGTCGCATTCTGGAACCGTATCCGATTTACGTCGAGCGGGCCGCGGGCCCGCGCAAGTGGGACGTCGATGGCAACGAGTATGTCGATTACGCCGGCGGACACGGTGCGCTGCTGCTCGGTCACAACCACCCGCTCGTGGTCCAAGCCGTGGCCCAGCAGCTCCAGCGTGGCACGCACTTCGGCGCCTGCCACCAGCCGGAACTCGAGTGGGGCCGCTGGGTGCAAAAGCTGATGCCGTCGGCCGAGCGCGTGCGGTTCACCAGTTCGGGCACCGAGGCCACGATGATGGCCATGCGGTTGGCCCGCGCCTTCACCGGCCGCCCCAAGATCATGCGGTTTCTGGGCCACTTTCACGGCTGGCACGATCACGCCGCCTTCGGCGTGGCGTCGCACTTCGACGGCACGCCCACGCCCGGCGTGCTGGGCGAAGTGGCCACCAACGTGGTGCTCGCTCCGCCCGGCGACGTGGCCGGCACGCGGGCGGTGCTCGACGCGCACGCCGACATTGCGGCGGCCATCATCGAGCCGACCGGGGCAAGCTGGGGCCAGGTGCCCGTGCTGCCGGACTTCCTCGAAGCGCTCCGCGAGCTGACGGCCGAACGCGGCGTGCTGTTGATTCTCGACGAGGTGATCAGCGGCTTCCGTTGTTCGCCGGGCGGAGCGCAACAGGTCTACGGCATCCGGCCCGATCTGACGACGCTGGCCAAGATCCTGGCCGGCGGTCTGCCGGGCGGGGCGGTGGTCGGCCGCAAGGAGATTCTGGGGCTGCTCGACGTTGCTGAGGCTGCTGCCACCGGCCGCGAGAAGGTGCCGCACCAGGGCACCTTCAACGCCAACCCGCTATCGGCGGTGGCCGGCTCGACGACGCTCGAAATCGTCAGCGAGAGCGACGCCTGCCAACGGGCCAACGAATACGCTGCCCGGCTGCGCGAGGCGCTGAGCCGCGTGCTGCGCGACGAGCGCATACCCTGGGTCGTGTACGGCAGCTTTTCGGGCTTCCATGTTTTCACCAATCCCCAACGGCTGGAGATCACGGCGGCCGAAATCGAAGCGGGCAAATTCGATCACCGCGTCTTGAAGGCTCCGGCGCCCAAATCGCTGGCCATGAAGCTGCGGCTGGGAATGATGCTGCACGGCGTGGAGTTGTTTACCTGGCCCGGCGGCCCGACATCGGCCGTTCACACCAACGACGATCTGGAACAAACCGCCGACGCCTTCCGGCAGACAATCAAGCTGTTGCGGGCGGAAGGCGAGCTGTAGGAGCAACATGAAAAAAGCATCACGAACGCTGGTCGGCTGCCTGGCACTGATCTCGATGATCGAATTCGCGTCGCCAGCCGCGGGGCAGGAGGCAATCGTCCAAGTCGATGCGGCGCAAGTGCTCGGACCCGTCAGCCGCTATCTGACCGGGGCGTGCATCGAGGACGTCAACCACGAAATCTATGGCGGCATCTATAGCCAGATGGTGTTTGGCGAGAGTTTTCAAGAGCCGTCGCCCGAAAGCCCCGTGCGCGGCTTCAAGGTTTTTGATGGCGATTGGCGGCTCAGCGACGGCGAGGTGCTGGCCCCCGCCGGCGCCGGCCCCAAGCTGGTGAGCGCGGCTGCGCCGTTCCGCGACGGTGCGGCCGGCGTGCAAGTCTATTTGGCCGATCGCACGCCGGGCAACGCGGGCCTGATCGTGCGGCTCGGCAAGCCGGGCATTGGAGCCGATAACTTCGACGGCTACGAAATCTCGCTCGACGCGCAAGCCAACCAGGTTCTCATCGGCCGCCATCGCCACGACTGGCAACTCTTGCGCGCTACGCCTTACGATGTGCCAGTCGGCAAGTGGATCGCCCTCGAAACGCGGCTTGCGGGCAATGCCATTGAAGTGCTCGTGGACGGCAAACGTGTCGTGCGCTACGAAGACCGCGAGCGGCCGCTGCTGGAGGGAACGGTCGCCCTGCGTCCCTGGCAGCGCCAGGCGCGCTATCGCCATCTGTGGGTGAAAACCGGCGACCGGCTGCAAGAACTTCCCTTCGAGCCGCCGGCATCCGATCGAGGAGCGGTGAGCGGACAATGGCGGCCTGCGACGCGCGGAAATGCGAACGGCCGATTTGCACTGCTCACCGACCGGCCCTTTATCGGCCCGCAAAGCCAGCAAGTCGAGTTCGTGTCAGGCGACGGCGAAGTCGGCATCGAAAACCGCGGCCTGAACCGTCAGGGAATGTGCATTCACGAGCAGAAACCCTATCAAGGCTATGTTTGGGCACGTGCAGAGAAGCCGAGCGAACTTTGGCTGACGATGGAAGACGCCGACGGCGCCCAACGTATTGCGCAGACACGTGTGCAGGCGACCGGTGGCGGCGAGTGGCAACGGCTCGACTTCGAACTCACGCCCGATGCCGCGATCGAACGCGGACGCCTCGCCATTTCGTTGCGCCGTCCTGGCAAAATCGTGCTTGGCCACGTCTTTTTGCAGCCGGGTGAGTGGGGGCGGTTTGCGGGATTGCCCGACCGGCGAGACGTCGTGGAAGGGCTGATCGAGCAGAAGCTGACCGTGCTGCGCTACGGCGGCTCGATGATCAATCACCCGGAATACCGTTGGAAGAAGATGATCGGCGCGCGCGATCGCCGGCCTCCGCACCAGGGCACGTGGTATCGCTATTCGACCAACGGCTGGGGCATTTTCGATTTTCTCGACCTTTGCGAGGCGGCCGGCTTTCTGGCCGTTCCCGCGCTCAACATGGGCGAGTCGCCGCAAGACATGGCCGATTTCGTAGAATACGTGAACGGCCCGGCCGACAGCCCCTGGGGAAAGCGGCGGACCGAAGACGGCCATCCACAACCATACGGCCTACGGTATGTTGAGCTGGGCAACGAGGAACGGATCGACGACGCCTACTTCGACCGTTTCCGTCCGATGGCCCAAGCGATCTGGGCCAAAGATCCGCACATCATCATCGTGGTCGGTGACTTCGTCTACGACCACGTCATCAACGACGCGGAGCACATCACCGGCGCCGCGTCGGGCATCACCAACCTGAGCGGCCATCGCAAGCTGCTCGATCTTGCCAAGCAGGCGGGCCGCGAGATCGACTTCGACGTCCACATCGGCACCGACGGACCGCAACCCTCGGGCTCATTGCGAGCGCTGCCGAGCTACGTCGCGGCGTTGGAAAAGCTAGCGCGGGGCGCAACGCACAAGGTGGTGGTGTTTGAGTTCAACGCGGGCAATCATGCTTTCCGCCGGGCGTTGGGCAACGCCGGCGCGATCAACCTCATCGAGCGTCTGGCGGGTAGGGTAACGATTGCCGCGTCGGCCAATTGCCTGCAGGTCGACGGCCAGAACGACAACGGCTGGAACCAGGGCCTGTTGTTCATGAATCCCTGCCGCGTCTGGCCCCAGCCGCCTTACTTCGTGACGCAAATGGTGGCCAGAAACTATCAGCCGCTGGCCGCGACGGCGAAGGTCGATGGCGCCGCGATGCTCGACGTGAGTGCCAAACGGAGCGACGACGGAAAGACGCTCGTCTTGCAGGTGGTCAACACGCACGACAAGCCGATCGCCGCGCAGCTCGACATTGCCGGCTTCGTTGCCCGGCAGCCGACGGCGCGCGTCGAGGAGCTGGCGGCGGCCTTGGATGCGGTCAACACCGCCGCCGCTCCCAACAGCATTCGTCCGAGCAGCAAAGACTGGCAACACGAGCTTGCTGCGGGGAAATCGCGATATACGTTCCCTGCCATGTCGTTTACAGTGTTGCAGTTCAAATAACTTGGCGTCCCTCTGCATGCGGCATAGCTCGTTGCGGGCTTTGAATATGAGTATCAGTTCGGTGAAGCAGCGAGCGACGTGGCGATGGTCGCCACAAGCATGGTTGATCCTGGCTTGGTCGCTGTTAGCGTTTGTTGCAGCCGTCGCATTGGCAACCGTCTGGTTGCCCAACGCTCATCCGATCGACTGGCTGGCTGGAATCGCATTTGACGAGGAAACGATTTACAGTCCCGGCTATTCCACGTGGCGATGGTGCCAAGTCCGCCGCGTCGATTGAGACTGATCGAATTCAAGGGAGACAGGGAGTCAGCTTGAATCAGCTCTGCCGCACGAAACTCGCCGTTCAGTTGAATGAAGCGGTCCGACAACCGGCCGGCTGAAGTTCATTTCTTTGCCAAGAACCCTTGTTCCCCCAGCCAGAACGCGCAGTCGCGGGTCCAGGGGTGCAGCTTGGCGGGATCGTATTCTTTCACGCCCAGGCCGATGCCGTGCGGGCCGTTCTGGTAGAGGTGCAGGGCAAACGGCACTTTGGCCTGCCGCAGCGCTTCGGCGAAGACCAGCGCGTTCTCGACCTTCACGCCCGCATCGGCCACCGTCTGCCAGACGAAACAGGGCGGTGTGTCGGCCCGCACGTTCAACGCCGGTGCGAAAGCGCGAATTTGCTCCGGCGATGGATCCTTGCCCAAAAACTGCTCCTGCCGCTTGGCATCACTGCGGTCCATCAGAATGAAGGCGTAACAAAGAATGCACGCGTCGGGCCGCGAACCGGCCTGTTCGATCGGGTCGTCGGAATCGGAGCGGCCCGCGTCGAAACGCGTGGAAAGCGTGGCCGACAGATGGCCGCCCGCCGAGGAACCCATGATGCCGATGCGCTTCGGATCGAGCTGCCACGGAGCGGCGTTGGCCCGCACCGTGCGAATGGCGCGCGCGGCGTCTTGCAAGCTGTCGGGCACGTGATAGCCGCCGGAGACGAGCCGGTATTTGAGCACGAAAGCGGCGATGCCCAGATCGTTGAGCCACCGCGCGTAGGCTTCGCCCTCGTGCGGCGCCAGCATGCGATAGCCGCCGCCCGGACAGACCACAATCGCCGCGCCGGTCGCTTTGTCGCTGGCAGGCCAATAAGCCGTGAGCGTGGGCGCATCCTTTGCGTCGTTGCCCAGTGCTCCGGGTGTTTTGCCGTCGGGCCACAGCGTCAGTTTGTCGGGCCGCTCGGCCGCAGACAGGTTGCAGCATGGCATCGAGCACAAGACGATTACGAGAGCAAGCGGAAAACGTCGGGGCATTGAATTGTCTCCTCGGATCAAACAAGGTACGTTGATCGGAGGATGGCCTTCCTAGGCGGTCCAGTGCATAAACAACCACGAGACGGCCTAGGAAGGCCATCCTCCAGATTTGTTGCCTGCCAGCGTAGTCGTCGTGCGCGGCCGCGGCAAGCAGCTACCTGACACCTCCGGCTTTTCAAAGGCAGTGCCCACTCATGCCCAACCGCCTCGCTCACGAAACCAGCCCCTATCTGCTGCAACACGCCAACAATCCCGTCGATTGGCATGCCTGGGGGCCGGAGGCGCTCGACCGGGCGCGCCGCGAAGACAAGCCGATCTTTCTCTCCATCGGCTATTCGGCCTGCCACTGGTGCCACGTCATGGAACACGAGAGCTTCGAGAGCGAGCCGATCGCCCGGCGGCTGAACGAGGGTTTCGTGTGCATCAAGGTCGATCGCGAAGAGCGGCCCGATCTCGACCAAATTTACATGACGGCCGTGCAGGCCATGACCGGGCGGGGCGGCTGGCCGATGTCGGTCTTTCTGACGCCGGAGCTGAAACCGTTTTACGGCGGCACCTATTGGCCGCCGACGGGGCGAATGGGTATGCCCGGCTTCGACCAGGTGATCGAGGGCGTACTCGACGCCTGGAAAAACCGGCGGCAACAGGTCGACCAGCAGGCCGGCGAGCTGGCGGCCGACATCGACCGCGTGGGGCGAATGAGTCTGCCGCCCGGCGAGCTTTCGCCCAAGCCGCTGGCGGCTGCCGAAGCGGCCCTGGAGCGGACGTTCGATTATCAGCACGGCGGCTTTGGCGGCGCTCCCAAATTCCCGCATCCCATGGACCTGCGGCTGCTGTTGCGGCGCTGGAAGCGCGGGCCGCGCGAGCAGGTACTGCACATCGTCACGCTGACGCTCGACCGCATGGCGGCCGGCGGCATCTACGATCAACTTGGCGGCGGCTTTCATCGCTACAGCGTCGATGATCGTTGGCTGGTGCCGCACTTTGAGAAGATGCTCTACGACAACGCCCTGTTGTCGGCCGCGTATGTCGAAGCATTTCAAGCCACCGGCCGCCGAGACTACGAGCGCGTGGCCCGCGAAACGTTCGATTACGTGCTCCGCGAGATGACCTCGCCCGAAGGCGGCTTTTACAGCACGCTCGACGCCGACAGCGAAGGCGAGGAAGGCAAGTTCTATGTCTGGACGCCCGGCGAAATCGAAGAAGTGCTCGGCGCCGAGCGGGCCAAGACGTTCTGCCGCGTCTACGACGTCAGCGACGAAGGGAACTTCGAAGGCCGCAACATCCTGAATCTGCCGAAAACGCTCGATCAATGTGCGAAGATTTTGGGCCGTGATTTGGGCGAACTGACCGCGGAACTGGCCGAGAGTCGTGCCCGGCTGTTGGAGGTCCGCAACCGGCGCGTCTGGCCGGGCCTGGACGACAAGGTGCTGGTGAGCTGGAACGGTCTGATGATCGACTCGCTGGCTTACGCGGCCGGCGCGCTCGACGAGCCGCGTTACCTGAACGCCGCACGTGCCGCGGCCGACTTCCTCCTTGGCAAAATGCGGAAGCCCGATGGCCGGTTGTTGCATGCCTGGCGGGCGGGCCAGGCCAAGTTCGACGCCTACCTCGACGATTACACTTGTCTGGCCAGCGCGCTCGTGACGCTTTACGAATCGAGCTGGGAAGAGCGCTGGATCGACGATGCCGTCGAATTGGCCGATATCGTGCTGGCGAAATTCGATGACCAGGAGTCGGGCGGATTCTATTTCACGGCCGCCGACCACGAGAAACTCATCTCACGGCAAAAGGATGTGCAAGACAGCTCGGTGCCCAGCGGCAACTCGATGGCCGCCACGCTGCTCTTGCGGCTGGGAAAACTCTGCGGCCGCACCGATTATCTCGCCGCCGCCGAACGCACGCTCAAGGCGTTCGCCGGTCTGTTGGAAAAGCACGCCAGTGCCGCCGGGCAACTCTTGATTGCCCTCGACTTTTATCTGGGGCCGGCGCCGGAGTTGGCGCTGGTCGGGGCATCGCCGGAAACCGCGGAAGTTGCCGCCGACCTGCGACGGCGTTATGTTCCCAACAAGGTGATCGCCGGACGGCCGGGCACGGGTCATAGCCGGAGGCTCGATAGTCTGTTTGAAGGAAAGACCGCCGTCGACGGTCAACCGGCGCTTTACGTCTGTGAGAACTTCACCTGCCAAGCGCCGGTCGTCGGCAAGCCGGCAATCGCCGCCGCGTTGGCGGCTTTGTAGGGTGGGACAAGCGAGCTTGCGAGCGCCGGCCCACCGTAAGGGACGTCGTGCAATGCGGACCATCGCTCGCAAACTCGGTCTCCGCGCCCCGCGGATTACTGCGGTCCGGTCTGCGCTCGCATCCGCGAAATCGCGGAACGTAACCGCCGGCCGTTAACGCAAGTCAAACGAGATCGCATATCGTCATCCAGAGGTTTGTCAGAGCAAGAGCCCACTACCCCGGCTTACCCATATAGCGGCCCGATGACTTCGCCCGCGTTCATGCGATGCGGGCGGCCGAGACGGTCGATGATCTGGCTGCCGGGGTCGATGCCCAAGGCGCTATAGACCGTCGCGCCCAGGTCGGCCGGATACCAGCCGCGCGTGGCGGGCCAGGCCGCTTGTGCGTCGCTGGCGCCGATCGCCTGCCCGCCGCGCACGCCGGCGCCGGCGAAGACCGCGCTGAACACGCCCGACCAATGATCGCGGCCCGCCGTGGCGTTGATCTGCGGCGTGCGGCCAAACTCGCCCACCACCACGACCAGCGTTTCGTCGAACAAGCCGCGGGCCGCCAGGTCGTCGAACAGCGCGGAGAGGCCCTGGTCGAGCGGCGGCAACAAGCGGTCTTTGAGCTGCTGGAAGTTTTGCCCGTGCGTGTCCCAGTTGTTCATCGATCCCATGTTGGCCTGCACGACCGGCATGCCGGCCTCGACCAGTCGGCGGGCCAGCAACAGCGATTGGCCGAACTGGTGCCGGCCGTAACGGTCGCGCGCTTCGGCCGGTTCGCTTGCCAGGTCGAAGGCCGCGCGGAACCGGGCGTTCTCGGTCAACAGCGTATAGGCGTTTTGCATGCGGGCCGAAAGATCGCCGGCGGCCGCCGCTTCGGAAAGGCCGCGGCGCTCGCGGTCGAGATCGGCCAACAGTCCGCGGCGATGGTTGAGCCGCTCGACGCTGAGGCCGGGCAGTAGGTCGAGCTCCGTCAGGCGGAAGTCGGCGGCGTTCGGGTCGCGGGTGAGCTGCCAGGGATCGAAGCCGCTGCCCATGAAGCCGCCGTTTTGCCCGGAGAAGCCGTAACCGTTGTGCAAATACGTGGGCAGCATGACGCCGGAGGGCAGCCCGTCGCCGCGCGGCCGCAGGTATTGCACGCACGAGGCATAGCAGGGCCAATCGTTGCGGCTGGCCATGTGCGTGGCGCCGGCCGGCAGGGCGTTGACGCCGGTGAGCACAAAATGCGTGGCCTGCTCGTGGCCGGGCAAGTCGTGCGTCATGCTGCGGACGATGGCATACTTGTCAGCCATCTTCGCCAGCCGCGGCAGATGGGGTGTGATCTGCACGCCCGGCATGTTGGTGTCGGCCGGCTTGAACTCGCCGCGCACCTCGACCGGCGCATCGGGCTTGAGGTCCCAGATGTCCTGATGGGCCGGGGCGCCCGTGCAAAAGACGAGGATGACCGATTTCGCTCTGCCGAAGTTCGGCCCGCGCTCGTCGGCCACGGCGGTTCGGCCAAGCACCTGGCTGAAGTTCAGCCCCAGCAGGCCGGAGAATCCAACCTGCAAAATCTCGCGGCGGCTGAGTCCCAGGCGATGGTGATGCAATCGAGCGGCAGGGGTCATGCGGGCAGGGTTTTTGGTTAGGTGGGTAGGCGGGCGGAACACGTTCGGCGGGAGATAGTAGTATCGCCGGAGTTGGCGATTGCGGCAAGCGCGGTCGGGATACGGCGCTCTCGATGATCCCCCCTCGACGCGGCCGAAATGGGCAACCTGAAAACGACCCCGGAAAACACGGTAAAAAATGGCGGAAGTGCATGGGAATCGAACCCACCTGTCGCGCGGTTGGCGCGCGACACAGCGATTTTGAAGACCGTGGCCACCACCAGGTGTGCAGGCACTTCCTTATCAGGGTCGCAAAGGCTCCCTGATTGCGTAATCATACCATGAACATGGAACCGGGGTTCGTGGTCCGAGCAAATGCGGATGTGATGATACAAAACTCGCAAAACATGGCGACAGTTGGGCGCTCATCCTCGACCAGCCCGTGCTCGACCAGCTCAACATCGATCCACAGACGCCCTTGGAAGTCAGCACGGATGGCCAGGTGCTGGTGGTTGTTCCGGCGACAACCAGCGACGAACACCACGAAAGGCTGAAAGCGGTGGTTGAAATGATCGATCGCCAGCACACCAAGGCGCTCAAGAGACTGGCTGAGTGACCTCGCCCAAATTTCTAACGACCGACGAAATCGCGGGAGCGTTACGACAATACGCCACCTAACCGAGCAGCTTCTCGACGCTTTCCAGCAGCCGGTCCATGGGAAACGGCTTGCGGAGATAATCCTTCACGCCCAGCATCTCGGCGTAAGCCTTGTGGCGGCTCCCTTCGTTGGCGGTGATCATGATGGCCGGCAGGCTGGGCTTGGTGCGCAACAACTTCTCCAGCACCAAAAAGCCGCTCCGTTTGGGCATCATCATGTCGAGAATCAGCAAATCGGGGTTCTCGCGCTCCGCCATGGCCAGCCCCTGGTTGCCGTCGCGGGCAATCAGAATCGTGTAGCCCCGCGATTCCAGCGTCAGCCGCATCGACTCGATGATCTCGTAATCGTCATCGACCAGCAAAATGCGCTTGCCAGCGGCCCGTTCGTCGTCCTGGCTTTCGGTCGCTTCGGGCTTTTCTCGCTTGGTTGTCTTCTCGGCCATGAGTTCGTCTCGCATCGTTGGCACAGGGTGGACCGCTGTAAGTATCAGAAGTAGCGGATGGCTGGCGGCAATGCAAGCGGTCAGCGTGTAACACGATTTCAATCCGGGCCACTTGCGGCAGCCCACAGGGGCGGATACGATGTTGGTCAATTCGCCCCTGTCCGAACGGACTGGCGGTTTGTCTCGCGTCGGTCGGGCAAGTTGGCGAGGAAGCAAGCAGCGCTGCTGTGCGGCGACGGGTCTGCCGGTGCGGACAACCGATCGGCCCGCCGCGCGGCGGAAAGAGGAAAGGCGATGCCTCCCTTCGATCCTTATCACAAGTGGCTCGGCATTCCGGCCTGGGAACAGCCTCCGAACCACTATCGCTTTCTCGGTCTGACGAACTTTGAATCGGATCCCGATGCGATTGAGTCGGCGGCCGATCAGCGGATGGCGCACGTCCGCACGTTTCAGTCGGGGGTTCATTCCCCCGAACGCAGCGGCTGCTGAACGAATTGGCCGCGGCTAAGCTGTGCCTGCTCAACGCCGCACGCAAATACGCTTATGACAGCGAGTTGATGGCCAAGCAGCGTTCGCCGCTGGTGGCGCCGCAAGCCAAGTGGCCGGTCGTAATCCCAAAGGCAGTCGATCCGGCGCCGATCGAAGTCGCGCCGCCGGCCAAGCGTCGCCGGCCCAAGATCGTGTTGCCCGACGTCGTGCCCACGCCGTCAGACGCGCACAAGACATTGCTCTTCGCCGCCGGGATTGTGGGAATCTCGGTGGCTGGGTTTGTGTTCTACAAGACCCGCGATCACTCGTCGACCCAATTAGAATTAATGCCAGACAAAGCGGCATCGGCAAATAAACCGGTCAAGGACGACGCCGAAAAGGCCCGCGCGATTTTCGAAGCGCGCGAAGCGGCGGACGACGATGGTTCCGCCCGCGCGATAAGCGTCAGCGAGGCCTCTAGCACAGCAACGGACGACATCTTTGCCGACGACGCGAAGTCGGCGCCGCCGCCGAAAACTTCCAGCGACGACCCCGCGGATTTTTTTGCCGATGGCGACCAACCACCTCCGGCCGCGATGGGTTCGACCGCCGATGACGCCGCCATCGACGACTTCTTCGCTCCTGACAGCGACGGTAAATCAACTGACAGCGACGGTGAATCAGCGACCGACGATTTTTTTAGTGAATGACGAATGATCCAACCACGGATAACGCGGATGGCCACGGACAGTGGAGCACCGAAGGTGCGTCATTCGATAGCCCAGGGTGCAGCGCAGCGGAACCCTGGGTTATCGGACAACCAAACCGCCGTAGCCCTGAAAGGGCGTTACTGCGCGGCGAACTACGCTCCGCAATGAATGAACGAACAATGATTACGCGTATTCGACTAATCGCCATCGTTTGCATCGTCCTTTTCCTGGGCGCTCCGCTCTTCGCGGAGACAGTCACGGCCACCGGCACCATCGAATCCATCGACACCGACGCGCGCGCCATCACCGTTCGCCGCAAGACTGCCAAAGGCGAGAAAACGGCGAAGCTCACGGTGCCGCCGCAGGCGGAACTGCTCGTTGACGGCCAACCGCGCGACCTCGCGTCGCTGAAGTCCGGTCAAAGCGTCACCATCAGCCTCGACACAACCACAAAGCAAATCACCGCGATCACAGTCGCCCCTGGCACGCCGTCCGGCGATTCGTCCGCGGCAGACGACGAGGCCGGCTTCGAGCCGATCTTCAACGGCAAGGGATCTCGACGGCTGGGACGGCGACTCGAAAATCTGGGCTGTCAAGGACGGCGCGATCACGGGCCAAACGACGCCTGAAAACCTGGCCAGCCGCAACACCTGCATCATCTGGCGGCAGGGCAATGTCCATGATTTCGAGCTACGGCTCTCCTATCGCATCGTGGCGGGGAATTCGGGCGTCCAATATCGCAGCAGCGATCTGGGTGATCACGTCGTTAGGGGCTACCAGTGTGATAAGGAGGCGATGTCGGTCTTGGGCAAAGTCGCGCTCGGGGAGGCGGCGACTCTCGATGTTCGACGCGCCGGCGCGGAAAAAACGATTCAGATCAAATTCGATTGAGTGCGGATGCCAAGGATCCAATGCACGACGAGCGTTTCAAAAAGCTGTTGCGGGAGTTCTTCGCGGAGTTCATTTGGTTGCTTTTTTTCCCGACTGGGCCGCGCGATTCGACTTCAACAGTCTGGAATGGCTCGACAAGGAACTGATGAGCGACGCACTCGCAGGGGAGAGCCGCTACGTCGACCTCATCGCCAAGCTAGGGACCCTTGAGCCGGTGCCGGGGCCCGACGGTCGCGCGGCCGACAGTTGGCTGGCGCTGGTCCATGTCGAAATCGAGGCGGCAGACCGAGTCGCGCCGTTGCGGCGGCGGATGTTTCACTATTATGAGCCCCTGCGCCGCCGCCATGACTTGCCGGTGCTTCCGATTGGACTTTTTCTGCGCGTCGGCCTGGACGGGATTGGTTGGGACTCGTACGAGGAGCATTTTTGGGGGCACCAGCTCGTGCGTTTCAGCTACCCGTACGTCGGACTTCCCGCTCTCGATGCGGAGCAATACCTTCGGCAAAATAATTGGCTTGGTGTGGCGCTGGCAGCCTTGATGCAAGTTCCTAAAGAACGCAAAATACAGTTGGCGGGTGAGGCGCTCGAGCGGCTCGTGCATTGCCCTGACGATGTCTATCGCAGGACGCTGCTCTGCGAGTGCTTCAGTGCCTACCTGCCGACGGACGAGGAGCAGGAGCGGCAATTCGAAGAAATGGTGCGAAATCATCCGGACCCAGGAGTTCAGGCAATGGAAATCGGCTTGTTAGACCATGTCGAACATCGCGGCATGCTGAAACTATTTCGACGGCTACTTGAAGAGCGGTTCGGCCCCTTGCCTCCCGACGCTCTCGCCCGCCTTGAGGTGTTGCCGCAAGATCGGCTTCTAGAGCTAGGTAGCGCGCTGTTGTCGGCGGCCTCGCTTGAGGAACTGGGGCTCGGCAACTCGCCAGCGTCGGATTCCTGAGCCTCCGTCGGTCCTCTTCGGCCGGCCCCCGTTGCTTCGACGCCGCGAGATCCAAGGGAAGAAACGACGGATGGCACCGATGGACACCGATAGTGAGGATTCACCTGTGGTTGATGAATTGACATCCAGCATCATGCCGAACATCGCCCGAATCGTCGTCACAGCATCGCTTCTTTCATTTAGCACTTCGCTCTCGGCGGAAACCGTGACCGCTACCGGCACGATCGAGGCCGTGGATGTCGCGGCCGGCACAATCACCGTTCGCCGCAAAACCGCCAACGGAGAGAAGACCGCGCAGTTCAAGATCGCCGGCGCTACGAAGATCGTCTTCAAGGGCGAAGTATCGGGGCTGCACCGCTTCGAGACCGGGCAGAAGGTCGAGATCACCTTCGAAACCAAGGCCAAGCAGGTGACGAAGCTTGAAGCGTGGCCGCGGGAACCGGCCGCAGACAACGTGCCGCCCGAGGGGTTCGTCGCGCTCTTCAATGGCAAAGATCTGTCGGGTTGGCGTGGCGTGCCGAAGCCGCCGCTCGACAGTCCCGCCAAACGCGCTCAAGCGTCGCGAGCCCAATTGGCCGCGGCGCAAAACCAGGCCGACACGGAAATGCGCAAGCATTGGAGCGTGCGTGATGCCATGCTCGTTTTCGACGGCCAGGGGAGCGGTCTGGCGACCGCGAAAGATTACGGCGACTTCGAGCTTTGGGTCGACTGGAAAATCGAGCCGGGCGGCGACAGCGGCATTTATCTGCGCGGCATGCCGCAAGTGCAAATCTGGGATCACGCGAGCGACGCGGCCAAAGGCGTCGGCTCGGGTGGGCTCTTCAACAACCAGAACCACGCCAGCCGGCCGCTGATCGTCGCCGACAAGCCCATCGGCGAATGGAATACGTTCAAAATCACGATGTCCGGAGATCGTGTGAGCGTCAAGCTCAACGAGGTCGTTGTCGTCGACAACGTGGCCTTGGAAAACTTTTGGGAGCCGAACAAGCCGGCTTATTCAAAGGGGCCGATCGAGCTGCAAAAGCACGGCACGCGGCTCTACTTCAAGAACATCTACCTCCGCCAGCTTCCGCGCGGCGGGAGTGAAAGCGATGCGAGCGCCGCCGATGCGGGCGATTGAATGCAAGGATGACCGGATTAAAGTCACGATAAACGATGCGGTGGTGAACGAAGCTTGGGGAGCGGAGGAGGTTGAGGGCAAAATCTGCTTGCGGAACCAAAACACGGGCATTGAATTTCAAAATCTGCGTCTCGTGAGGCTCGACGGGTAAGATGGTTCGTGGCCAGCATTGCACGTTTCGTTGGGTACAACCGAAAGATCCAGTCTGCGAGCATCCCCTGCCGGTGCGGCCGTCTGAGAGGAAACCGATGCACGACCCGCGTTTCAAGAGACTGCTCAAGCAATTCTTCGCCGAGTTCTTTTGGCTCTTTTTCCCTCCCTGGGCTGAGCGGTTCGACTTCGATAGCGTTGAATGGCTCGACAAAGAGCTCGTGAGCGATGCCCTGCAAGGCGAGAGCCGCTTTGTCGATGTCATCGCGAAGCTGGCGACGCGCGAGCCGATTCCCGGCCCGGATGGGCGGTCGGCCGAAAGTTGGCTCGCCTTGGTTCACGTCGAAATCGAAGCCGCCGACACCGCGGCGCCGCTCCGCCGTCGGATGTTTCATTACTACGAGCCGCTGCGCCGCCGCCACGACCTGCCGGTGCTGCCGATCGGAGTTTATCTGCGGGTTGGCCTGGACGGGATCGGCTGGGACGCCTACGAAGAGCACTTCTGGGAGCACCAGCTCGTGCGTTTCAATTACCCGTACGTCGGCCTGCCGGCCCTCGACGCGGAGCAGTATTTGAGGCAGGACAATTGGCTGGGCGTGGCCCTGGCGGCCTTGATGCGCGTGCCGAAAGAGCGGAGAATAGCGTTAGCTGGCGAGGCGCTGGAGCGGCTCGTGCATTCTCCCGTGAATGCTTACCGAAAGACGTTGCTTTGCGAATGCGTGAGCGCGTATCTGCCGACCGACGAGCAGCAGCGGGAACAATTTGAAAACATGCTTCGTAACCATCCAGATCCGGGAGTGCGAACGATGGAATTGGGTTTGTTGGATCACGTTGAGCAGCGCGGAGAACAACGCGGAATGCTGAAACTGTTTCGAGGACAGCTCGAAGAGCGGTTCGGCCCATTGCCGCCTCAGGCGCTTGCCGACCTAGAGGCGCTTCCGCAAGATCGGCTCATGGAGTTGGGGCGCGCGCTATTGTCGGCGGCCTCGCTTGAAGAGTTGGGGCTCGGCGTATCGCCGGCGCCGGATTCCTGAGCCTTTTAGTCGGAGCAAGAATATGCGGCTTACACTTTCGCCGCGGCCGCCCGAGGCCGACGCCGACGATTGTTAACCCCATTCCGATGGCCGCCCCGTGGGAGAAACGCCCGTCCATTTTCGCAACCTGTCGTATCTCAGAGAGACTCTCGATGTCTGGTACGCCAGCGACCCGCAGGTCTTCGTGGCCGCCAACCTGTTCATCTATTACGTGCCGGGTGACCGCCTGAAGCACGTCTCGCCCGACCTGTTCGTGGTGCGCGGCGTGCCCAAAGACAAGCCGCGCAAGAAGTATCTGCTCTGGGAGGAAGGCAAGGGGCCCGACCTGGTGGTCGAACTCACCAGCGCCGGCACGTGCGATGAAGACCTCGACAAAAAGTGGCTCTATCGCGACATCCTCGGCGTCCGCGAATACGTTCTGTTCGACCCGTACGCCGAATATCTCGATCCGGCGCCGCAGGGCGTTCTTCTTCAAGCGGGCCATGACGTGCCAATGCCGATGGTATCGGGCCTGTTGGTCAGCGAGGTGCTCGGTTTGCACTTCGAAGCGGACAGCGAGGATCTTCGGCTCTATGATCCGGCTGCGGCCCAATGGCTTCGCACTCCGCCGGAGGAGCGCGAGTTCGCTGCGCAGATGGCGGCCAAACTCGATCAGACGATGGCCGACAAGGCGCGACTCGAACAAGAGTTGGCCGAACTGCGGCAACGCCTGACCGACACGGGTGGTTCCGAGGCGCGGCAAGTGTAGGTCCAACGTTCGCTCAGCATGGCGTCATTCCGGCGACGACTCACAGAACACTCTAACAGGTCACGTCGAACTCCGCCTCGTGCAGATGGTGCAGGATGTGCTCGAGAACCTCGATCTGACGAGGCCCGTCCAGTCCCTCCGCCGTTTGCGAGGTGCTTCCCCCGCCCGCCCGCTCCAACTCGTGGAGCCGAGCGGCGACCAACTCGATCAATAACTGCTGTTCGGCGCTTTCTAATTCGAGAAACATCGTTCCCTCCCTTTTTCGCGCAGCCGAGCCCTGGCTTTCGGCGCTCAGTGCATCAACAAGACAAAGATCGTTGCGAACGCCAAGACCAGCGCCCACCAGATCACCTCGTGCGATTGCGGCACACTTCGCCGTTCGATCGTAAACATGACCCGCTCCTGAAAACAACGGTCTGGTTGCTCTTTCAGTCCAACCATCAAGAGCGGCAAAGCGTGTACCGCATGGCCGACTCGCGTGCCGTTGCGAACCGGATCCGCACAAAAGCCGCGTCCGGCCCGGCTTTGCGGCGATGACCAGGCAGCGGGCAGCCGTTGCCCGCGGGGCGACGGCGCGCGTTACAGCACGTTCGGCGCGCCGATCCAAGCGCATCCGCCACCTATCCATCCATCGACGAGTGACATAGCACTGGGCGGGCGGTGGACTTGCCACTGCCCGCGCAACAGGATTAGGATGAAACCGTCAACTGTTTGCCTGTACGGAACCTCACGGCTGCGATGCGTGCGAAAGTAAAGTGGATGTCCCCGGCGTTCGTCGCGGTCGTGCTCGCTTTGCCCTGCGCTACGGCTGCCGCGGGACCGGCCGAAGACCAGTATGCCGTGGCGGCGGGCCACTATCAGCAAAAGCGCTGGAAATTCGCCGCCGACGAGTTCCGCACGTTTCTGGCCGACTACCCGCAGCACGCCAACGCCGGCAAAGCCCGGTTTTATCTGGCCGAATCGCTCGTGCAATTGCGGCGGTTCGACGAGGCGGCCCAGGCGTTTCGCGCCTTTGCCGAACAGTCGCCCCAAGACCGGCTGGCGAACAAGGCGCGGTTTCGGGCCGGTGAGGCGACTTACCTGGCCGGGCACTACGATCGGGCCCGCGCCGAGCTCGACCGTTTTACCCGTGACTTGCCCGACGACCCGCTCAATGCCTACGCCTTGCCCTACCTGGGCGACCTGGCCTTGCGCAACAATGACTTTCCGCGGGCCCAACAGCTTTTCACCGAGGCCTTGCGGCGGTTTGCCCAGGGTCCGCTGGCGGATGATTGCCGGTTTGGCCTGGCCCGATCGCTGGAGGCGCAGGGCCAGCACGACGACGCCCGGCGGCTGTTCTTGGCCGTCGCCGCCAAGCCAACGAGCAACCTGGCCGACAACGCCCAATTCCGCCTGGCGGCCAGCTTCTATGCCACGGGCGACTATGAGCAGGCGTTGGCTTCGTTCCAGGAGCTCATCGAGCATCCGCGGTTTGCCCGTAGCGGCTTGCGGACCAAGGCCGCACTCGCCGAGGGAGAATCGCTGTTTCAATTGCATCGTCTTGATTTGGCCCGGCAGCGGTTCGAATCGCTGCTGGAGGAACCCTCGGTGGCCGTCGAAGCCCGCTATTGGCTGGGACTCGTACAGGCCGCCCAGGGTGATTGGACCACAGCCGCCGAAAGCTTGCAGGCGGCCGCTGAGCGGGCCGGCGGCGACCAAAAGTTGGCCGCCGCCGCCCATTTTCACGCCGGCGACGCCCTGTTTCACGCGGACAAAACGGCCGAGGCCAAAGCCGAATTCGCGCTCGTGCTCAAGAACTGGCCGCAGACCGAACTGGCGGAAAAAAGCCTGCTGGGACTGATGCAGGTGGCGTTGGCGACGGGCGACCATCCCTCGGTCGATCAGCTTGCCGCGCAGTTCGGCGAGCATTATCGGCAGACGGCACTCAGGCCCCAGGTCGATCGCATCGTGGGACGTTCGCTGTTGGCGCGAAAGGATTACGTGGCTGCCACGGTGCTGTTCGAGAGGTTGCTCACAACCGCCGGACAAGAGCGGCAAAACGCCGATCGCTGCCTGCTGGCCGCGGCCTACGTCGGCCAGTCACGGTTCGACGAGGCATTGCAGACGATCGATGCCCTCTCGCTGGCCGAGCAGCCGTCGGCCGACGATCGCGAGTTGTGGATCGATGCCCAGCGGCAACGGGCGGCGTCGCTGGTGGGGCTCGATCGCTTTGCGGACGCCGCCGGAGTGCTCGAACGGTTGCTGGCTGCCATGCCCGAACCGCAGGCGGCCACTTGGGCCCGCGCCGAGTTGGCCGTGTGCCTGGCCAAGACGAACCAGCTTGAACGGGCCAAGACCGTCTTTCGGGAGGCATCGCAGCAGGCCGCCGGCAGCGAGGTGTTGCCCGCGGCCGTGCTGGCACTGGGCGATGCGGCACTCGAGCAGAACGATCCGGCCTGGGCCAGCGAATTGTATCAGCAGTTGGCGAGCGAGAAATCGGCTTACCGCGCTCGCGCCCTGTGGGGCCTGGCACGCAGCCGCGTGAAGCTGGACGAATCGTCGCAGGCCGTGGCGGCCTTGGACCAGTTGCTCGCTGATTACGCCGGCGATCCGCTGGCCTCGGAAGCGGCCCTGGCTCGCGGGCAGCTTTTGGACCATCTCGAGAAGCACGAAGCGGCCCTGCGGTCGTATCGCCAGGTGATGGAGGCTTATGGGTCCAGCCCGCAACTTGCCCTGGCGATGCTGGCCGCCGCCCGACTTGAGGAGCGACTCAAGCGGCCCAAAGAAGCCGCAAAGCTTTATGAAGAGCTCGACCGCAAGTTTCCCGACTCGCCGGAGCACGACGCCGTGCTTTATGAATGGGCCTGGGCGCTGCGCGCGGCGGGCGAGCTGGACAAGGCCGACGCGATCTTCGAGCGTTCGCGGGCGGCCATGCCGCGCAGCCGTTTTTGGGCCGACGCGGTCTATCGCCTGGCCGAGCGGGCCTACGAAGCGAAGGACTATGCACGTGCCGGACAGCTTGTCGCCGAACTGATCGCTGGCGAGCCGGGTCCGCAGGTGTTGCCGCACGCACTCTATCTTGAGGGACAAATCGCGGCGGCGAAAAACGAGTGGCCGCGCGTGCCGGCCCCTTTGCAGCGGCTGGCGGCCGACTTCCCCGACAGCCCGCTATTGCCGTTGGCCCGTTACCTGACGGCGGAAGCGGCCTATCGACAAAGCGAGTTCGATCGCGCGGCGGAGTTGTTCCGAGAGTTGGCCGAGTCCACGAGTGGCCGAAACGACAAGTGGCTGGCGATGGTCCCGCTTCGCCGGGCGCAGATTCTTACCCATCAGAAGCAGTGGCACGACGCCTTGGAGTTGGCCTCGCAGATCGAGACCGATTTTCCTGATTTCGAGCAGCTTTACGAGATCGATTACGTGATCGGCCGTTGCCAAGCCAGCTTGGGAGAGTTTGACGAGGCCCGCGCCGCCTATCGCCGCGTGGTCAAGAGCGAGTCGGGCGCCAAGACCGAAACGGCGGCCAAGGCCCAATGGATGCTGGGCGAGACGTTCTTTCACCAGAAGAACTACGAATCGGCGCTGCGCGAGTATCTCAAGGTCGAAATCCTGTATGATTACCCGATGTGGCAGGCCGCGGCCTTGTTCGAAGCGGCCAAGTGCCACGAACATCTTGGCGAGCCGAAAGAGGCGCAGGAGCTTTACGCGAAGCTGGTCAAGGCGTATCCCGATTCGCCGCTGGCCAAAGACGCGGCCGGACGGTTGAAAGCCTTTGAGGCCCGTGCGCAGAAATGATCGAGATGCAGCAACACAACGAAGGGGAATTGCAAATTGCAAATTGGCTGAGAGGCGTCGTCGCCGTCTTGGCGCTCGCGATCGGCCAATTCGCCGGTTCCGCCTGGGCCCAAGAGGACGATCCTGCGGAACAATCGCCCGTTGCCGCCGCGCCCGCCTCGACGAGCGATCTGATTCCGCAGCGCAATCTGCTGCAAATCGTCAAAGCGGGCGGCATCTTGATGGTGCCGATCATCTTCTGCTCGTTCATCACGCTGGTGTTTGTGTTCGAACGGGCGATCGCGCTGCGTTGGGGCCGGGTGATTCCGCGGCCGTTCGTGAAACGGTTTCTGCACCAGTTGGGCGAAGGGCAGCTCGACAAAGAAAAAGCTTTGGCGCTTTGCGAGGAGAACGGCAGTCCGGTGGCGCAGGTGTTTGCGGCCGCGGTAAAAAAATGGGGCCGTCAGGCCGTGGAGGTGGAGCAGGCGGTGCTCGACGCGGGCGAACGGGCCTCCAACGGCCTGCGGAAATACATCCGCATCTTCAACGCCGTCTCCACCATTTCGCCCTTGCTGGGACTGCTGGGCACGGTGTTCGGCATGATCAAAGCGTTCAACGACATCTCGGGCCACGACGCGATGGGCAAGCCCGAACTGCTATCGAGGGGCATCAGCGAAGCGCTGATTACGACGGCGGCCGGTCTTTCGGTCGCCATTCCGGCCCTGGTCTGCTACCTGTTTTTCCTCAGCCGCGTCGACCGGCTGATCATCGAGATCGACGCCCTCGGCCAGGACGTCGTTTCAGCGATTTCGGCCGAAGCATTGCAGACCACGGTGAAATCGACCCGGTCCCGCAGCCGAGAACCAGTAACCTGATGCTGATTTTGGTTTTTGGATGTTGGATTACAGGCTGAGGTCGGTGTTTCCCTTGGAATCGAAAATCCAAAATCGAAAATCCAAAATCGCCCTACCATGCCCCTCAAGACCTATCGCGACGAAGCGCCGAGCTTGAACCTGACGTCGATGGTCGACGTGTTGTTCTGCCTGATTCTGTTTTTCATGGCCGCCAGCAAGTTCACGGAGCAGGAGCGTCGGCTCGACCTGTTTGTGCCCGAAGTCAGCGACGTTAGCGCCCTCTCCGCCCCGCCGGAAAAGAAGACCATTAACATTTATCGCGACGGAGTGATCGAAATGGACAGGCAAGTTGTGCCGAGCTTGCCGAGTCTGACCGATCGGCTGGCCGAGGCGCGACGGCAATATGCCGACATCGGCGTGCTGGTCCGCGGCGACGGCGAAGGAAAGTTTCAACGCGTGGCCGAGGTGCTGAACGCCTGCAAGCAGGCGGGCATTTCGGAACTGGGGATTTCGGTAAGATTGGCCAATCCACCGCAGAGGTAGAAGCTAAAATGACGGACCATGCCAGGCAATGCCGCTCCCGAGTGCTTTTCACTGGCGATGAGCCTGGCGCTGCATCACATTCGACTGAGAACCCTGCGACCCGCGTGGTGTGCCGTCTGGCCGATGTGTCCCTGGATGCGACATCCATTTCACAAGACCGATTGAATATTGACGGCAAGGTCCGAAGCAACCTTTTTCCGTGGAATGGGCAGTTCTCTCCCCAGTTGGTCCACGTGCTCCTCGAGACTTACGGCCGGCGCGGGGATATCGTGCTGGACCCGTTTATGGGAAGCGGAACGGTTCTTGTTGAAGCGGCCCGCCTGCGACAACGACCGTTTGGAGCCGAGATCAACCCCGCCGCCTGCAAAATGGCGCAGACCTACGCCTTTATGAACGACTCCGTAGAGACGCGCAAGGAAACGATTAAGGAAATTGACGAGGCACTCGTCGACGCGCTCGGATTTGGTCCGCTGTTTTCAGCCCTTGGCGAGCCCGGCCATGAGGCAGGCGCGAGACAAAAACTCCTGAATCTCTGGAGGCGGCAAGGGGCAGGGTCGCGAACCGGCCGGTTGCTGGAAACACTCATCGTACTTCTCGATTTCTACGGGCCTGACGTGGCTATGAAGAGAATCTTCGCTACCTGGCGCAAGTTATCACGACAAACTCTTGAGTTGCCGTTCACGGACGAGCCGGTCGACTTTGTGAACTGTGACGCCAGACATTTACCACTGGGCCCGGAAGTGGTCGACTTGGTTACCACTTCCCCACCCTATATCAACGTCTTTAACTACCACCAACAATACCGCGCGTCGGCCGAGGCGATGGGCTGGGACCTGCTGCACGTAGCCAAGTCGGAAATTGGAGCGAACAGGAAGCATCGGGGAAATCGATTTCTGACGGTGATTCAGTATTGCCTCGACATGTGTCAGGTGCTGGCAGAAATGCGGCGGGTTTGCAAGCCGTCGGCCCGGATCATTCTTGTCGTTGGGAGGGAATCGAACGTGCGCAAGACACCGTTTTACAACGGTGACATTGTCGTCCGCATCGGCACTCGCTGTGCGGCACTGTCGGCGGAATCACGGCAAGAGCGGGTCTTCAAGAACAAATTTGGCAGGCTCATCTACGAAGACATCTTGCATTTTCGCCGTGCGGACGAAGCGCGGGCCGAAAACGAGGCACCGGGCGCGATTGCAAAGGAAGTGCTTACGGAAGCTCTCGACTACTGCCCGGTGGAATCGGAGGAAGATCTCCACGATTCCCTTCGTAGGGCTGCCGAAGTCAAGCCGTCCGCGGTCTACTTTCGCCTAAATACTGACGCGCATCAGAGACATGAAACTGCCCACGCCTCATCTTGAAAAGCTGCAGGCCACCTTGGCCAACGACAAGCTTCCGCCGGAAGATAAGCCGGTCATCGAAGGGGCGATCCGCAGATATGACGAGTGGGTGAAGAAACTGCGCAGCGCAAATGGCAGCAGTGTCGATGACCTTGTCAAGCGGATGGTGGCGCTGCTCAACGACTACAGGCTCTATCTCGACGTGGAGGTGATCTTCGATCGGGAAGCGGACTTTCTCTACCGCCAAAAAGGCCAGACCAAGCTCGATAACAGCGTGATCGAAGAGTTTCTCCCGCACCTGGTCTACAAGTGCGTGATGCGGGACCGCGACACGACGGGAATCGCGATCGGGCCCAACACGACCTTCTCGTCCATCTACTTCGCCTCGAGCCTCGATGCCCCGGCGAAGGGCGGCGGAATCACCGTCCGAACCAAGGACCAGGACTTTGCCATCGGAAAAGCGGTTTACCTCCGGGCATCGCATGACGAACATTTCAAGGAAGCGACGACCAAGGCGCTTTATGTCGGCTACGTATGCGCCGAGTGCAAAACCAACCTCGACAAGACGATGTTTCAAGAGGCGGTCGCGACAGCCCACGACACAAAGGCCGCTGTCACCGGAGCGAAATACTTTCTATTATGTGAATGGCTGGACATGCTGCCGCAGAGCACGGCCCCCACCGATATTGACGAGGTCATCATTCTCCGCAAGCAAAAACGAATGTCCTCGAACGTTCGCGCGAGCTTTGGCACGTCCGCGGGACGCAAAGCTGGTCGGAAGAAGTTCCTTAAATTCCTCCAGGACAACCCATTCAACCCAGACATGTTCTTGCGTTTTGTCAACCACCTCAGCGGGCTCTTCGGCGTCGAGGAACCTGAAGAAAACACGGTTCTCAAGCAGGGCTATTTCTGATGACCTCCCTCCGCCTCGACCGCTGGCTCGACTATCTCACGGGGCCCCAGTTGCTGTTGGGCATCGTGTGGCTGGGGATGATCTGCGTCACGGCCACGCTGCTCTTGATGATGGTCACGCGCTGGGGCCAGTCGCAGCCGCTGAAGAAGTGCATCATTTTGTCGCTGCTCACCCACGCCCTGCTGGCCACCTACGCCACGACCATCGAGATCGTGGGCGCGGCGCCGGCCGAAGAGGTGACCCGCGCCAGACTGGTTGACGCCGATCCCCACTCCGACGAGCAAGAAGGCGCCGCCAGCGGAAGCCCCGCGGCCGCAAAACCATGGGAAACATTTGCCACCGACTCCCCGCCCGACTCGAAACCCAGCGAACTGGACCGCCCCGAGGCCCCGCCGATCGCCCAGCCGCTGGATGAAAACGTCGATGTATCAGCCGTGTTGCCGGCCGATCCCGATCTGATGCCGGCCGAAATGGCCAGGCCCGATCCCGCGTCGTTGGCCGAGGTGAAACCAGAATCGACGATCGACGCC
Source organism: Pirellulales bacterium (assembly GCA_035533075.1). Classification (NCBI taxonomy): domain Bacteria; kingdom Pseudomonadati; phylum Planctomycetota; class Planctomycetia; order Pirellulales; species Pirellulales bacterium. The sequence goes on from DATLUO010000135.1 coordinate 117,254, forward strand.
GCCGAGGAAGAGCCGATCGAAGCGCCGGCCGCCAGCCGCCGCGAGACCCGCGACCCGGCGCTCGTGGAACGCACAGGCCCGACGAAAGCCGAGTCGCCGAAAAAGCCCGGCCCTCCCACGATGTCGGCCGCTGCGCCAGGCTTGCCGGGCGAGTTGAGCGACGTGCCGGCCCTGCCGCGAATGGTCGAGTTGCCCGCGGCCAAGCCCGGCCCCTTGTCGCCGGCGCCCTCCAGCGATCAGCCGGCCCGCAGCGCCACGCCGCTCGATGCCGAGACGTTGAGCGACTCGAACCGCCGCACGGCCAACGACGACCTGCGGCGGGAAGCGAATCTCGGCTCGATCGTCCACCGCGACGCCCGTCGCAATGCCGAAGCCGCATCGCCTGCGGCCGCACTCCGGCCCGACATGATTGCCAACCCCCTGCTGGCCCCGCGCAAACCGGCCTCCGACGAGCCGGGCGAAACTCCGCGGGTGTATGAAAACCGCCGCGCGTTGCACAAGGCCGAAATCATCGCCTCGCACGGCGGTTCGCCCGCCACCGAGGCCGCGGTCGCGGCGGCGCTCAAGTGGTTGGCCGCCCATCAGCACACCGACGGCCGCTGGGACGCCAGCCGCTTCGGCGCCGGACAAGACCGCCGCATCGGCAACCAGCACCTTTACAACGTCGGCGTCGAGGCCGACAACGGCGTCACCGGGCTGGCTCTGCTCGCCTTTCTCGGCAACGGCCACACGCAGCTCGAAGGCGACTATCAAGACACCGTCGATCGCGGGCTGGAATTCCTTGTGGCCACGCAAAAGGAGAACGGCAACCTCAGCGGCGACGCCGATCAGTTCGCCATCATGTATTGCCACGGCATGGCCGCCCTGGCGTTGAGCGAAGCCTACGCCATGACCCAGGACGATCGCTTTCTAGTGCCGGTGCAAAAGGCCATCGGCTATACGCTGGCCGCGCAGGCCCACTCGGGCGGCTGGCGCTACAAGCCCGCCGAGACCGTCTGCGACACGAGTCAGCTCGGCTGGCAGCTCATGGCACTGAAAAGTGCCGAGTTGGCCGGCATCGAGGTGCCCCCCAAGGCCCGGCAAGGGATGCTCCGCTTCCTGCAGACGGTTTCGTCGGGCAGGCACGGCGGACTGGCCAGCTACCGGCCGATGAGCGTGGCCGGCGAGCGCGTCACCGTGAGCATGACGGCCGAGGCCCTCGTCTGCCGGCAGTTTTTGGGACTGGCGCGAAACAACCCGGCCAGCGACGAGGCGGGCGATTATATCGCCACCAGCTTGCCCGGACGCGGCCCGAGCAACTTTTATTACTGGTACTACGCCACGCTGGGCATGTTCCAACTGCAAGGCGCGCATTGGCAGCGGTGGAAGAACGCCCTGGAGCCGACGCTCATCGCCAGCCAGCGCACCGAGGGCGACCTGTCGGGAAGCTGGGATCCCGACCCGGTTTGGGGCGGGCATGGCGGCCGCGTCTATTCGACCGCCCTAGGGGCACTTTGCCTCGAGGTCTATTACCGCTTTTTGCCGCTTTACGTGCAGGCCGCCGAGGCCGCTGGCGACGCTAAGTGATTGCCAGCATTACTATTCCGTAGGGTGGGACCAGCGAGCTTGCGAGCGCCGGCCCACCGATTGCGACGTCCATTGCGGTGGGCCGGCGCTCGCAAGCTCGCTGGCCCCACCCTACACGGCTTACGCCGTAAGCGGGCGACGGGTGTTTGACACTCACCCGCTCGCCAGTACAATTGCATATTGATGGCGGTGGCCTTGCGCAGCCGTAGCGCGGGCCGTCGTCGAAGCCCGCCTAAAACTTCCGCTGGCAGTCGTCCGCTACGGTATTCGGCTGCCACGCTCATCTGAAAGAACTCGGCCATGCTTGCGCTGTTTGGGGTTCCGTTGTTTGGCATATTTGGCGTCGGTCCGGTCGAGCTGTTGGTGGTGGGCGGGGTGGTGTTGTTGCTGTTCGGAAATCGTCTGCCAAGCTTGATGCGCTCGCTGGGGCGGAGCATGGTCGAGTTCAAGAAAGGCGTGAACGAGATCGAGCATGACGACACGGAAGGCGGCGGTGCGGCTCCGTCGGGCAATCCGTGAATGTTCGGCCCTGTAAGTCCTGAATTAACTCTCAACTGGTCGGGGAGATCGGTATGTTTGGTCTAAGTCCAGTCGAATTGATGGTGGTGGGCGTGGTGGCGGTGCTGCTGTTCGGCTCCAAGTTGCCGAGCGTGGCCCGCTCGGTGGGCAAGAGCTTGGGGGAGTTCAAAAAGGGAATGCAGGATCTGCAAAACGAGTTGCACCAGTCCGACTCGCGTCCTTCTCAGGTGCGGCGCTACCATGAAATCGACGACCGCGAAGAGGCGACGGCGCCCAAGTTCGAGCCGCCCGCTTCGGAGCCGACGCTGGAAGAGCCTCCCAACGACGTCGCGTCTTCCGAGCCGCCCCGTGAAACCGTGCCGCCCGACGCCGGCGAAAAACCGTTCGGCCAGACGTAGGTCGCCAGTAGATGTAGGGTGGGACCAACGAGCTTGCGAGCGCTGGCCCACCGTAATCGACGTCGCAATCGGTGGGCAGGCGCTCGCAAGCTCGCTGGTCCCACCCTACAGCGACTCCGCTACGCGGCTTTTCGGGCAATCAGCCGCGAGAGGTCGTCCACCCAACATTCGATCCAGATCGCCTGGTTGGCGTTTCGGTCGATGTGGGCCAGCGCGTCAAAACATCGCTCGACGCAGGCCACCGCGTCTTCTCCGCCAGCCGGCCAATTCATGGCCGCGATTTCGACCGCCTTCGCCAGCTCGGCGTCGCCGGTCGGGGAAACGCCGGTCAAGCGCCGCACGAGCTGCCGGTAAAACTCGGCCGCGAACGTCACGATCTGCCGGGCACGCGCTCGCCGCAACGGCGCTTCTTTGCCCGCCTCGTCGACAAAGGCCAGCACGGCCTTGGCCAGCCGCACGCTGTCAAACCGTGCCTCGGCCAACCGGCTGACTAACTCGCCACGGAACTTCCACAACTCGGCGCCGGCCAGCTCGCGCGCTCGTGCCAAGCTCCCTTCGCTATAGGTCGCCAGCCGCTGCGCCTCCTCGTGATTGGCGGCTATGCCTTGCGACAACAACAGCGAAGCCACGACGTCGCGGGCCAGCGGAGCGAAGCGGATGATTTGCGATCGCGAGCGGATGGTCGGCAACTGCCGGTCGACGCTGCTCGAGACCAGAATGATCACCGACCGCGGCGGAGGCTCTTCCAGCGTTTTGAGCAGGCAATTCGCCCCTTCCTCGTTGAGATAGTCGGCGTCGTCGATGATGGCCACCCGTCGCCCGCCCATGAACGGCTTGAGCGAAATGTCGTGGCACAGCCCCTCGCGCATCCGCCGGTCGCCGCTGCCGATCAGAAGCTGAACCGGGATTTCGCTTTTCTCGTCCGGCTTGGCCACGACGATCAAATCGGGATGCGTCCCGGCCTGCACCTGCTGGCAACTCGCGCAGTGGCCGCACGGTTCGAGTCGTTCGGGCGGATTGGTCTGGCACAACAGCGTCTGGGCCAGCTTGTGGGCGAAGGCGTGCTTGCCGACGCCGTTTGGCCCCACGAACAAATAGGTGCTGGCCAGCCGCCCGCGGCCCAGCGTGCGGCGGAACTGTTCCACAACGTCGTCATGTCCTTCGATGCCTTGCCAACTCATGCCCCCAAGATAAGGCCAGCGGGCCGAAGGCGGAAGATGCTCGCCCGCTCACTTCAGAAAATCACCCGGAACGGTCAGGCCGTCGCCGCGGGTCCCCAGCCGTTGAAAGATCAAACCTTCGCTCGTGTAACCGTTTGGGCCGTCCGCGGCGATGGTCTGGATGAAGTGGACGGAGCCGTCGGCGAAGACGAAGTTCGAGCCTGCCGGGTGCATGCTCGAAAAGTCGTCGAGGCCGGCGCCGTCGTTGCCGTCGAATGCGGCGTTGTTCAAGTGGGCGTGCGCAAGAGTCAGTCCGGAAGCTTGCAAGTACGTACCCGCCACGACGGGCTGGCAGGTGTTGTACTTGCCTCGCACGACCGCGGCGTTGTTCATCGCCCCGGCCCAAATGCCTTGGGAAATTCCGAAGGCTCTATCACCGGCCAGGATCGTGAAGGTCGTTCCATCGAGGATCTCAGCGAACCGCGTTCCGCTGTTGCGGTAGAAGAGGCCGTCGCCGGTCGCCGCGAAAACTTCGAAGGCATCGCTGCCGGTGCAAGCAGCGTAGCTCGCCGGCGCCGCCAGCGCCACCGTGCTGCCCGACGCATTGGGCAGGGCGTACGGCGTGTCGGGTACGATGTCCGAAGGACAGAGGTACGGGGCGACCCAGGTTTGAACCGCACGGGCGTTCGCGGGGTGCTGGACGGGGAGGCTGAAGTTGGCCGACTGAGAGACCGCGTTTTGCTCCATATTCGGCAGCAGGAACGCGGCCCAGCCCCAGCCGGGCGTGGTGTCGGTTTCTCCGTCGACATACGGGCCGGCGGCGAGGTAGCCGGGCGGCAAGCGACGCATCGCATCGTGGTAGTTCTGAAAAGCGATGCCCATCTGCTTCAAATTGTTCACGCACTGCGTCCGCCGCGCGCTTTCGCGTGCCGCCTGCACGGCCGGCAGCAGAAGCCCGATCAAAATGCCGACGATCGCAATCACCACCAACAGTTCGACCAGCGTAAAACCTTTCCGCGTCGGCATTGGCCTGCTCTCCTCCCATCGAATTTCGTTCCGGATGGCCGTCCCTATGCACGCCGTGCGCCGAAGTCGGCGGTGCAATTGGGATCCGCGGAAATCACGGCAGATTTGAGCGCAATCGAGCCGCCCGCCATGATGCCCCCCTGCGACATGGCGATTCTTTCGCCACTCGCGGCGAAAAAATCGCCGGCAGGACGGGCCGCCGATTTTGAAACGGTGGAAGATGCGAAGAAACAGGCACTCGAGCGCAGCGGCGGTATCGCGCACGCGCGTGGGAAATCCGTTTGCACGGGCCACCCCACTGGTGTAGGATCACCGGAAACGAGCAGGCTCGTTGCCTGTGCCGTTGCGTGCCGTTCGCCTTCAGTAGCAGGCACAGTCCCTGTGCCGTTCGCCCGGTAAGTGCCGCATGAAGTGGGGATTTCGCAAGCCGTCGCTTCGCAAGCGGATTGCCGCGCGAACGAGTTGGAAGCGTTACGTGCGGCAGCAACAGCCCTTATCGGGCACAGGCGGTGGTGCAGTACACCTTGCAAGACCTGGCGAGCCAGGGGCACTGCGGCTATCCCGAACCGGGCGTGGTAGAACACGCGCGACGAAGAGCATGAGGAAGGGACTGCCGGACTGGCGCGAGATGGAGTGACCGGATGCTGCGCGGGGGCGACTGCTGGACAAGTAGCTACCTGACTTGCACGCGAACGTTGCCTCATGCGTGATGGGAAGGAAGACCTCAGGAACGACGACGACAAGACGCTCCTGATCGAACTCGGCAAAGCTCAAATTGACGGGATGTTTGCTCGTCAGGATAAGGGGCCCGCTATCGATGATTCGGAGTTCCTGCCACTGGTTGAGATCGTGTTGACGGCATTCGAGACGACGCAGGCCGACAATGCCATTGCCGACGAGCTTTGGGAATACGCTCTTGCCCTGTACGACCGAATGTGCAAGGAAGCCGAACCGACTTCGACCACCGCAGAAAACCGAAAACTGATGCAGAGCTATCTCCTGGGAAAGCGTCGAGGCAAACGACAAAGACGGTGAACCGACATATTCCAGCTTGCGATTCTGACCGGCCCAGAAAGGAGCTACCAAGGGCACGGAAAAACTCGCCGGTAAAGCTGCACCAGCTTGCCGAGAAGGGCGACGTGCGACTATACACCCTGGAAGTCTTCTTGATGGGTGGCCCGATCAGCGAGAAGTTCGCCAAGAAGAATCCGGTGATCTCGCGGACCATCCAGATTCGTGGCGACCAGACCCTCGAAGACCTGCACCACGCCATCTTCGACGCCTTTGACCGCTTTGACGAACACATGTACGAGTTTCAATTCGGCAAGGGGCCGATGGACCGCAAGGCACCGAGGTACGTGCTGCCCAATGCCGACGACCTGGACATGGGCGATGGTAAGCGGCCCGCTGGGCGGGTTGAGCACGACGCCCGCGAACTTGCGCTCGCGGTACAGTCCATCTGCCGCGGCGGCCCGCAATCACCTGGTGCCGCCGCAGTCAGGCACAGCCTCTGGTTTGGCAATGTCGAGCATTTAATCCCTCTTGGCCGACAGTTGGAAAGAACTAGCCCCGCAAGGCCATTAGACCGCGCCGGGACGGCTGGGGCAACGTCTCGCGCCGGTTCCTGTGTCATGGGGCGCCTAAAACCGGCCACGTAAGGGCGCGTTAAACCGGCCACTTACGAGGAGCGAAAGTTCGTCGTCTAGCCCTCATTCCAGTTTTCTGGGAACCGCTTTAGCAAAGCGGCGCGGCAAGCCGTATCCGCCTACCTTCCGTTTAATCGAGTGGACTCAGCGGGAATCGAACCCGCCCTGTCATCTGGGAACTGGGCCAGCCTGCCGGACTGGCGTCTTCCCTTTAGACGATGAGCCCATTGCGTTTTCAGTGGACCGCCGCGGAATCGAACCGCCCAGGTTTCCAGGATTACGGGCCGGCTTGCGGAGCCGGCGTCGTCCCGTTGGACCAGCAGCCCATGTTGTCGAGTGGACCTGATGGGGGTCGAACCCATCGCACCGACGTTGCAAAGGTCAGTCGCCTCCAGGGACATGCGGATGGAATCGAACCATCGTTTCCTGGACGTCAACCAAGCGTCGTCGCCGTTGGACCACGGGATCATCGTTCAAGTAGCCGAGGTGGGAGTCGAACCCACAAATTCACGAGGCTCTCGACCTCGCCGCTTTGCCAGTTTGCGTACCCGGCCATGTTCAAGTGGCAGTTCCGGGAGTCGCACCCGGCGCGCGGAGCTTATGAGGCTCCACTGAGCACTGGCCCACCTGCGTCAAAGTGACCAAGGGGAGACTCGAACTCCCACGCCCACGAGGGGCCGACGTTCTGAGCGTCGTGCGTCTTCCAGTTGCGCCAC